>JABINZ010000128.1 GCA_018698135.1 Bacteroidota bacterium | reverse complement strand
TTACATACTCTTATGTTGGAGAAGCTTTAGAAGTAGATCTGAGCAAAGATCTTTAGTCTTTTTGTTTGTCTTTTCTTAACAATCCTTTTAAATAATTAAGTTTCATCATTGCTTCAATAGGAGTGAGTGCATTGATATCAATTTTGTCAAGCTCATTTTTTACCCTTTCATAAATTGGATCACTGGTGTCGAACATTTTTAGTTGGATGTTTACTGGCGCGTTAGAAGGTAGGCCTTCTCCATTTTGCATTCCAGTTCTTTGCTTTTCCAATTCTTCAAGAATTTCATTTGCACGAGAAACAACATCCTTTGGAATACCTGCTAAATGGGCTACATTTATTCCAAAGCTATGTTCGCTTCCTCCGGGTTTTAGTTTTCTCAGAAAAATTATCTTGCCTTTATGTTCTTTTACACTTACATTAAAATTTTTAACTCTTTTCAGTGAATTGGCAATTTCATTCAATTCGTGATAATGAGTAGCAAATATTGTTTTAGGCTTGAATTTATTGTGATGAAGGAATTCGGTGATAGCCCATGCTATTGAAATTCCATCATAAGTACTGGTTCCTCTACCAATTTCATCAAGCACAATCAGGCTTCTGTTCGAAATATTATTCAGAATACTTGCTGTTTCTATCATTTCCACCATAAAGGTAGATTCACCTAAAGCAAGATTGTCGGAAGCACCAACTCGGGTAAATATTTTATCAATTATACCAATACGCGCTGAGCTTGCAGGAACATAACATCCTATTTGAGCCATCAGTACAATTAAAGCTGTTTGACGCAATACAGCAGATTTACCAGACATATTTGGACCAGTAAGTATGACAACCTGTTGGTTGTTGTTGTTTAAGTAGATGTCGTTTGGGATGTACTCCTCTCCTTCTTTTAAACTTTTTTCAATAACTGGGTGTCGGCCATCTCTAATATCAATCACAAAGCTTTCATCAATATCCGGGCGCGAGTAATTATTTTTTTTCGCAAGTGTTGAAAAGGAAAGCAAGCAATCCAAATTAGCAATCAAATATGAATTTTGTTGTATAGCCTGAATATAATCAGAGAGTTCGAAAACCAATTTCTGGTAAATATCTTGCTCAATTGCCAGGATTTTTTCTTCAGCATTCAGGATTTTTTCTTCATAAACCTTCAGCTCTTCTGTAATGTATCGTTCAGCATTCACCAGAGTTTGCTTTCGATGCCATTCTTCAGGAACCTTGTCTTTATGCGAATTTGTTACCTCGAGATAGTACCCAAAAACATTATTAAAGCCAATTTTCAAAGAACTTATTCCTGTTTTGGCAAGCTCTCTTTCTCTAATCTTTACCAAGTAATCCTTTCCTGATTTTTTTAATTCTTTCAGTTCATCCAGATTTTCAGAAACCCCCTTACGAATTAAATCTCCTTTATTAATTTGAGCAGGAGGTTCATCTTCAAGTGTTTCATGTATTTTCTTTCTTATTTCTAAACATGGATTTAACTTGTCTGAAATCTTTTTGAGTGGGCTGGAATTAGTCTTTTTTAGCAAAGAAATAATTTGTTCAACTCCCTCTAGTGACTTTTCGATATGCAAAATTTCTCTGGGATTTACTTTTCGTAGAGCAACTCTTGATATGAGCCTTTCCAAATCACCCATTTTTGAGAGAATTTCACTAAGGTTACTTGATAAATCTTCTTTTTTAAGCAGAATCTTAACGATTTCTTGCCGATCCTTAATGGCGTGAATATCCTTTAATGGCATAACCATCCATTTTCGAAGCAAGCGCCCTCCCATTGGTGTTAGGCTTTGATCTAAAACTTCAAAAAGAGATTTTCCTCCTACTTGGATGCTTGTCAAAAGTTCAAGATTTTGAATTGAGAAACGGTCTAGCCAAACAAAACGATCCCTTTCAATCCTACTTATTTGGTTTATATGCTTGAGGTGATCATGTTTATTTTCAGATAAATAATGAAGAATTACTCCGGCTGCACAAACACCATTTCGAAGATTGTCAATTCCAAATCCTTTTAAGCTTTTTGTTTTGAAATGATTGAGCAATTTTTCTTCAGCAAAATCAAAACTAAAAAGCCAGTCCTCGAGTAAAAAAGTAAATCTTTTTGAATTAAAAAGCTGCTTATAAACCTCCTGTTTGCTCTTTGAATAAATAATTTCAGAAGGATTAAAGGTGTTAACCATGTTTTCAACATAATCAGCATCCCCTTCAGTTAGCAAGAATTCACCGGTTGAGAGGTCAACAAATGCCAGTCCGATTGTACCTTGTGAGAAGCTAATAGATGCTAAGAAATTATTCTCCTTATTCTCCAGAATTTTGTCACTGATCGAAGTTCCCGGTGTAACCATTTCAGTAACACCACGTTTCACAATTTTTTTAGTTGTTTTCGGATCTTCAAGCTGTTCACAAATCGCTACCCGATGCCCCGACTTGATTAGTTTCGGTAAATAGACATCAACGCTATGATGTGGGAAGCCAGCAAGCTCAACATGGCTGGAACCATTCGCTCTTTTTGTTAAAACAATCCCAAGAATTTTTGAAGCCTTAATTGCATCTTCACCAAAAGTCTCATAGAAGTCGCCAACTCGAAAAAGAAGAATTGCATCTGGGTGTTTTGCTTTAATGGCAAAATATTGCTTCATAAGAGGTGTTTCCTCAATCTTCTTTTTTGCTCCCAAGTGAATTATTTTTTATACTACTTTTGCTTAAAGAATTTCAAAATTAAAATAATAAAGCTGAATGAAAAAGCTGAAAACAACAGAACTGAAAAGACCGAGCATTGGAGACTATAAATTAAGGAGAAAATTGCCTGTTGTGATCATTATGGACAACATTCGTAGCATGCACAATGTTGGATCTATATTCCGAACATCGGATGCTTTTCTTATTGAAAAAATTATTCTCTGCGGTATTACACCACAGCCTCCGCATCGGGATATTCAGAAAACAGCTTTAGGCGCAACGGAATCGGTTTTTTGGGAGTATTCAAAAGATATTTATCAAACAATATTAAATCTTAAAGAAGATAATTACCATATTGTTGGATTGGAGCAAGCTGACAAACAAATTCAAATTGAAGATTTTATTCCAAATCAGAACATAAAATATGCAATAATTCTTGGCAATGAAGTTTCGGGAATTAGTGACAATATAATGAACTTACTTGATTTGTGTGTAGAAATACCACAGGAAGGCACCAAACATTCTTTAAATGTAAGTGTAGCAGCAGGCATCATGATTTATCATGTTTACCAACATCTCAAAAAAAAGGCCTTCACAAAGGAAGGCCTGTAATTATTTGTTTAATTTGATATTATTCAGTAGGTACTTCTTCAAAATCATCAATTGATTCTTCCATGTCAGTATCGACTGGAGGTTCAATGGAACCGCTAATAATTTCAAACTGGACTCTTCTATTCAATCTATTGGCATCAGCAGATCTGACATCTGTTAAAGGCTCTGTTGCTCCCTTGCTAACAGCTTCGAATCGAGAAGCATCAACACCCTGCAAACTGAGCAAATTAATAACAGCCTGAGCTCTTCTTAGTCCTAAGGAATGATTGTAATCTGCAGAACCAACAGGATCAGTATAGCCAATAACACGTAAGTTAGCACCAGTATTATTCTTCATTGCTTCAGCAACCAGACTCAAGTGGGAAAGGAATTCTGTTTTAACAGAAGCATTGTCAAATGAAAAGAATATGGCAGGTAAAAATCCCAAAGATCCACCACGGATACCAGACATTGAGCCTTTACCTCCAATGGGTACACCCTGGAAATTCACAAGCATATCTTTGTCAGTATTTGGATCCAGGTCACGATGATCAGGAACACCATCTTCATCGGTGTCAATTGAAATCCCCTCTTCATTAACAATTGCGCCTACATCTGAAAATGGTTCTTTGTCGAGATAATCAGCAATACCATCTCCATCAGTATCTAAAGCTTTTCCATTTACATCAACCTTCACTCCTTCTGGAGTTTCAAGATCTTTGTCAAAATAGTCGGAAACACCATCATTGTCAATATCACTGCTAAGCAAAGAAATTTTTCTTTTATTTTCAAGAGTCACTTTATAATGCATGGCAGCAGGGTTGTCAAACCAATAAACATTGTTCAAGGCACCTAGTCTAATATTGATTCCTAGTGTGGTAAAAAGTAAAATGTCGTTATTAGCTGATAAACCATAAGTTAACCTGTCAAACCTCTGTCCATCTAACAAATCATTGTCGCAAAAAGAAGCCTTGGATTCTAAGGATAAATCTATTCTGCTCCCCAATTTGAATCGTACACCTATTCCACCATTGATATTGGCCAACATAGTATGACTTAAAAATTGTGGATCTGGTGCAAATCCGTTTCCATCAGGATTGCCATCAGCTGCTGTTTCGTATTCACGATCCAACATGGCAGATACTCTGTCCTGAGATTCAGATTGATTAATATTTCCCGCTACATAATCATTGTATACTGTGCTAAAACTATATAGAGAGCCAAAACTGTTAAGTTGGTCTGTATATGTTTTGAACATGAGCCCACCAGCCCCTATAAATAGAAAATAATTAACACGAGGGTCTTCTTTCATGCGAAAATCGTTGAAAGCAAAATTGTAGACAACATGAAAGTTTGCTTCGTAAAATGTCATCTTATAATTGTAGTAAGTGTATGCTGGTGTAGGGGGATTGTTGAAAAAATTAATAGCTGCATCATTAACCCCATTTAATGCAGGATTGCTCTGAATCATATTGGCATTGGCGTATTTTCTGTCGACACCAAAAGCAAATCCATTGGATGCTTGAAAACGCAATTCCAGGTTATTGCTAACCGCCTTTTTGATATTAATACCGTAGCCATAAGCCATGTATTCGGGATTCACATCGCCAAAAACAATTGGAACACCACCAAATACACCAATTGACCAGGATTTATTAATTGCTGTTTTTTGGCTTACAGTTTTCTTTTTAATCTTTCCTGGCTTCTCATCTTCCTGAGCTATGACAATAAATGATGTCATCAGAATTGCCATGAGACAAAGTAATGTTTTTGTTTTCATTTTGTTCTCTTTTTTAATTATCAAATTATTACACTTATTAACAAGAAATTCACTATATCATTAAGTATAAAAAACATACGTGCAACTTGCCATCACAATAAGTGTGGATAACTATTTCTACCAAATTATTATTCAAAAGGGAATTGAATAATAATTCAATATTACAAATAATTTAATATAAAGCGCGTATTCCGCTTATTTTTAATTCTTATGGCGCTTTTCGAATATTAACTTTGAAATAAATAATTCTTATGATCTTTGCAGCAAGAAATAGATCATGGAATATCCCTCAAATATAATCAAGGAACTAGTAGATGCTTTTGTAAAATTACCCGGAATTGGCAAAAGGACTGCATTACGAATGGTATTAAGTCTTTTAAAGCAAGAAGAAGAGGATGTTAAAAAATTGGGAGAACTTGTTCTTCGAATGAAAACAGATATTCAGTTTTGCCAAAAATGTCATACTATTTCAGATAATAAATTGTGCCATATTTGTAGTGATAATAATAGAGAAAGTAATGTAATTTGCATAATTGAAGATCATAGGGACTTAATTGCAATCGAGAATACTAAGCAATTTAATGGTCTTTATCACGTTTTAGGTGGAGTTGTTTCACCAATTGATGGAATTGGGCCTGAAGATTTAAAGATTGACTCTTTTGTAGATCGAGTTAGAAAAGATAAACCAAAAGAAGTTGTTTTTGCTTTAAGAGCGACTATGGAAGGCGACACAACTATGTATTATATTTCCAATTTATTAAAAGAATTAAACATCAAGGTGTCAGCAATTTCCAGGGGTATTTCAATTGGTGGAGAATTGGAATTTGCAGATGAAGTAACACTCGGCAGATCAATTGTTAACAGAACAAACTATACTTTATAGACCAAATGAAGCTATCCGTAATCATCGTTAATTATAATGTAAAGTTTTTTCTGGAGCAATGCCTTCTCTCAGTCAGAAAAGCTTGTGAACAATTGGCAACCATAAACGAAAATTTCTCATCTGAGGTTTATGTTGTCGACAATAACTCTGTAGACTCTTCGATATCCATGCTTGAGGAAAAGTTTCCAGAGGTCATACTCCTTAAAAATGATGTAAATAAAGGTTTTTCTGCAGCAAACAATCAGGCATTGGAAGTTGCAAAAGGCGAATACCTGCTGTTATTGAATCCTGATACAGTAATTGAAGAGACTACTTTTTCTGAAATTATTACCTTCATGGATCAGCACCCAGATGCAGGAGGACTAGGCGTTAAAATGATAGATGGATCTGGAGCCTTTCTTCCGGAATCGAAGAGAGGACTTCCAAACCCGAAGACGGCTTTTTATAAAATATTTGGCTTATCGGCACTTTTCCCTAAATCTCGCAAATTTGGAAAATATCATTTGGGTTATCTTGATAAAAATGAGATAAATGAAGTTGAGGTGCTGTCGGGTGCATTTATGCTACTTAGAAAATCAGTAATTGATAAGATCGGATTTTTAGACGAGTCGTTCTTTATGTATGGAGAGGACATTGATTTATCTTATCGGATAATTAAAGCAGGTTATAAAAATTACTATTTCCCACTTACTCAGATCATACATTATAAGGGAGAAAGCACAAAAAAAAGTAGTGTAAACTACGTTTTTACCTTTTATCGAGCCATGATAATTTTTGCCAGCAAGCACTTCTCCAGTAAAAATGCAAAGCTGTTTTCTTTTTTAATCAATTTGGCCATTTACTTTAGGGCCTCAATTTCAATATTCAGACGCGTTTTGCAAAAGGCAGCTCTGCCAATTGCTGATTTTATAACCATCTTTGGTGGTCTTTACATTGTTAAACTGATCTGGGAATCGAATTTAAAGTTTGGCCATGGAAGGCCATACCCCAAAGAACTGGTTTTATATATTTTCCCCATCTACATATTAATCTGGATGTTAAGCCTCCTTTCAACAAAAGCATATCGAAAGCCTTTTTTTCCAAAGAATATTTTAAGAGGAGTGTTGCTTGGAACCTTAACAATATCAGCTTTTTATGCGTTTTTTGAAGAGTCTTTTCGATTTTCAAGAGCGATAATAATTTTAGGGACATTCACCTCATTTATTATTACCTATATCAACCGTATTGTTGCATCATATATTGAAAACAAAAACGTTAACCTAACCTTTACCAGAGAAAATAGAATTGTAATTATAGGTTCAGTTAAAGAGGGAGAACGCGTACATAACCTTCTCCAGAAAAGCAGCCTGCAACATCGATTTGTTGGTTTTGTATATCCTGTTTTTAATGACAAGAAAGGGCTAAATTACTTGGGCAACATTGAGCAAATTAATGAAATCGTTAAAATTCATAAGGTCGATGAATTGATTTTCTGCGGGAAAGACATTCCGTCTTCTCGAATAATTAAAACGATGTCGTTGTTGGAGAATAAAGATGTTGTCTATAAAATAGCACCTGATGAAAGCTATTTTATTATTGGGAGTCACAGCAAGAATAATTCAGGAGACCTTTATACGATTGATATTCGATTGGAATTGGCCACTCGAAGGAGTAAAGTGAATAAGCGCTTTTTTGATATCGGATTTTCCTTTCTTCTTCTAATTGGCTCTGTATTTTTTATATTGAAGCAGCAAAATAAGAAAGCGTTTTTCAAGAATATATTCAATGTATTAATAGGCAGGAAAACCATTGTTGGATATACTACCAATGCTAGAATTGTTGATCTTCCGGCTTTAAAACCTTCAATTCTAACAACAGCTTTCTTGAAATCAAATACAACTTTGTCAAGCGAAGACTTGAATGAACTGAACTTACTTTATGCCAGAGACTATTCTGTCAAAAAAGACCTGATTATTCTCAAAAGGGGAATAAAAAAACTCGGAAACTAAATAGTATCCGAGTTCATAAAATATAATTCGCTGATTATTATCCTAAATAAGCTTTCAGGATTTTGCTTTTTGTTGATTTCCTAAGTTTCTTCAACGCTTTTTCTTTGATTTGTCTAACGCGCTCACGGGTTAGTTTTACTTTGTCACTAATATCTTCATATGAATGAGGTGGGTTTCCTTCTAAACCGAAATACAGTTTAACAATTTCTCTTTCCTTCTCAGATAAAATGGAAACAACTCTTGAAATCTCTGTTTGCAACGATTCATGAATCAAACCTTTGTCTGGTTCAGGCTCATGGTCATTTGGAAGAATGGTTAATAAACTTGCATCTTCTTCTTCATTAATAGGTGCATCTATTGACAAATGCTTGCTTGATGACGAAAGTGTTGAAGCAACTTCCTGTGGAGTTAATTCCAACTGATCGGCAATTTCAAAATCAGTTACCTTTCTTTCAAATTTTTGCTCTAATGCAACAGATGTTGCTGAAATCTTACTTAATGATCCAACTTTATTCAGTGGCAAGCGAACCAACCTGGATTGATCAGCCAAAGCTTGCAGTATAGATTGACGAATCCACCATACGGCATAAGATATAAATTTAAAACCACGGGTTTCGTCAAAACGTTGAGCGGCTTTAATTAAGCCCATATTCCCTTCATTAATCAGATCACCTAAAGTTAAACCTTGGTTTTGATATTGTTTTGCAACCGATACAACAAAACGTAAATTAGCATTTACAAGCTTTTCCAAAGCCCTCTGATCTCCTTTTTTGATACGTATAGCTAATTCCACCTCTTCAGTTGGTGTAATCATCTCGACTTTCGAAATCTCATTGAGATATTTATCTAAAGACTTATTTTCGCGGTTTGTAAATTGTTTGCTAATTTTTAATTGTCTCATATTATATCCTTAAATTACAAATTAAATGATTGATGGGATTTTTGCTCTGATTTACAAGCAAAAATTCTTCCAATTAATACAGTTTTACTTAGTGTGGGGAAATAAATTATGCGGATATTGCTAGTTATTTTATTCATATAGCAAATTGAAAAGGGCTGCAAATATATAAATAGTTTTCATTTATACAAATAAAGAATTTAATAAATAATGATTGAGCAGATAAAAGTATTAGTAAAACAAGTCGAAACGTTCGAGCCAAAGGAGATGTCTGAAATAGAGGCTTTTCGCATAGAATACTTGGGTAGAAAAGGAATTATTCAAGATTTATTTCAAAAATTCAAAAATTTAGATGCTGATATTAAGCGAGAAATTGGGAAACCGCTCAATGAACTTAAACAATTAGTTACTTTAAAAATTGATGAGTTTCAGGAGAAGTTGAAAGATAATGAGCAAGAAGATACGTATAATAATATAGATATTTCTTTGGATGGTCCAGCTATTAAGTTGGGTTCGCGGCATCCGGTTTCTATTGTTAAAAACCAAATAGTGGATATATTTTCCCGAATTGGGTTTACACAATCTGTTGGTCCTGAGGTTGTGGATGACTGGCACAATTTTACCGCACTCAATTTTCCGGCAGATCATCCCGCAAAAGATATGCAGGACACTTTTTTCATTCAAAGGGATCCCGATTTTTTATTGCGCACACATACATCTTCAGTTCAGGTTCAAGAAATGCAAAGGTATAAACCACCTATTCGAACAATTTCAATTGGTCGGGTTTACAGAAATGAGACGATATCCTATAAATCGCATGTACAGTTTCACCAAATTGAGGGACTTTATATAGAGAAGAAGGTTTCCTTTTCAGATTTGAAACAAGTATTGTATTATTTTGTTAAGCAATTCTTTGGTGATAGCTTTGAAGTTCGATTCAGACCTTCTTTTTTCCCTTTTACAGAGCCCAGTGCTGAAATGGATATTCGGGCAAAAAATGGAGATGGCAAATGGATGGAAATTCTTGGCTGTGGAATGGTTGATCCTAATGTGTTATCAAATTGTGGAATTGATCAAGAAATTTATACTGGATATGCATTTGGAATGGGCATCGAGCGAATGTCGATGTTAAAATATGGCATAAAAGATATTCGTGTGCTCTATGAAAATGATATTCGGTTTTTGGAACAGTTTATAGCAGAAAGATAAATGAAAGCAGTATTTCTTACAAAATATGGGAATTCCTCAGATGTTTTTGAAATCAGAGAAACGGCTATTCCTGAGCCAAAAGGAACAGAGGTATTGGTAAAGGTAGAAACATTCGGACTCAATTTTGCCGATGTGATTGCCAGAAGAGGCATGTATGGGGAAGCGCCAGCAAATCCATGCATATTAGGCTATGAGGTGGTTGGTCATATTGAGAAATTAGGGACTGAGGTTACTACATTGAAAGTTGGGCAAAAAGTTGTTGGATTAACTCGTTTTGGAGGTTATGCTGAATATGCTTTAACAGAAGAAATGGCTGCTGTTGTAATTCCAGAAGAAATGGATAATGGAGTTGCTACTTGTTTAGCCACTCAATATGCAACAGCTTATTATTCTGCCTATATTTTGGGAAATTTACAGGAAAACGACCACGTATTGATTCATGCTGCAGCAGGAGGTGTAGGCATTGCTCTTACACAGCTTGCAAAGCTTAGAGGTTGTGTTACATATGGAACTACCAGCTCCGCTGAAAAGATAGCGTTTATTAAAAAATCGGGCATTGACTTTCCAATAAATTACAAAGACCATCTATTTGAGGAAGAGGTTTTAAAGCTTAATATTAACAGAAAGCTAGATGTGATTTTTGATCCAATTGGAGGCAAAAATTTCAAGAAAAGCAAGTCGGTTTTGGCAAATGGAGGAAGAATAATTACCTATGGAGCCTCTGATCAACTGAAGGGAAAAAAGGGTTTTCTGAATAACATGCGTTTGCTATTTGGATTTGGATTTCTTCATCCCGTTTTTTTAATCATGTCGTCAAAGTCGGTTTTGGGCGTCAATTTGCTTCGCATTGCTGAAAATAGACCTGACCTTTTGAATAAAAGCATGAATGCAGTGGTTAATCTTGTAAAAGAGAAAAAATTGAGTCCGCATGTTGGAGCAAGTTATCATATAAATGATATTGCTATTGCTCACGATTTATTAGAAAGTCGGAAGTCAATAGGTAAGGTGGTTGTAAATTGGTCAATATGAAAGAAGAGGGATTTCCAAAAAGTTTTATCAAAAGGATGACGCTCAAATTAGATAAGGAGTTTCCATCTTTTTTAGAATCATTAAGTCAAGAGTCCATTATTTCAGTTCGCACAAATCCCCAAAAACCAACAAATCAGTTTGCTCAAGAAGAAAAAATTCCCTGGAATGAACACGGCTATTTCCTAAACAAAAGACCTGAGTTTGTATTTGATCCATTGATTCACGGTGGTGCATATTATGTGCAGGAATCTTCTTCAATGCTTTTTGCTCATGCAATAGATTTTTCCAAAGATTTAAAAATCTTGGACTTATGTGCTTCACCTGGTGGAAAAAGCACTTTATTGCTTTCAAAAATGTCTAAGAATAGTGTTCTTTTCAGTAATGAATTGGTTGGGAAAAGAGCTGAAATATTAAAAGAGAATCTGATTAAATGGGGGAATTCAAATATTGTTGTCACTTCAAACAGGTCTGCATCATATGCATCATTCAACGCTTTTTTTGATATTGTTTTAGTAGATGCGCCCTGTTCGGGCGAAGGGATGTTTAGAAAGAATAATAGAGCCTTACAGGAGTGGTCTGAAAATAAGGCATTTGTATGTTCTATTGGCCAAAAAGATATTTTGGATGAAGCCATTAAACTAGTCAGAAATAATGGTCTATTAATTTATTCAACATGCACCTATTCTGAAGAGGAAAATGATCAGATTGTCAAATGGTTTTATAAGAAATACAAATCAATTATACAGCCTATAACTATTCAATTGAAAGATGAATGGGGTGTCGTGAAGGAAAATGTACTTCATTTTGACGAGAAAAATCAAGAAGTGTATCGTTGCTATCCTCACAAAATCAGGGGTGAAGGGATGTTTATTGCTGCTTTTAAAGTAAGTAGTCGAATGCAATCTGATTTGCCCAAACAAAAAAGAAATAGCCAACTCTTTAAAGGCTTGTCAAATATTGATCAGAAAAAAGTAAATGTTTTTGTTAAACCTAATAAGGATTTTCAAATTCGGCAACATTTGGATAGAATTTATGCATTACCAACGCGTTATTTAAATGAAATTGGACTTGCTGCATATAAACTGAATATTGTTTTACAAGGAACATATATCGGCAGTTTTAACAAGAAATCTGGTGATTTTATCCCAAGTCATGATTTGGCAATGAGTAATTTAATGAAGGAGGATTTTCCCTTTGTTGAATTAGAATTGAAAGATGCCTTGCATTACTTAAAAAAGATGGAGACAAGCATTAATCCGAACAACTTACCACTGGGTTGGATTATAGCCAAGTATAAAGGCTGCAACTTGGGTTTTTTAAAAAATAATAAAAGCAGACTAAGTAACTTCTACCCAAAAGAGTGGTCAATTCGAAAAAATCTTCCCAATTGGGAATTAATGAAAAAGTGAAAAATTCATACTTTTGTAGTCAAAATTAAGAAAAGTGTTTAAAGTTCTTCTAACCATACTATCCATTTGGGTTATTTACCGTTTCGCAAAAGCGATACTTGTTCTATTACAATTTAAGAATTCGCAAAGAGTAGATCAAAATAGATCGAGAAAGCAAAAAGGGGATACCTTCATTAAATATGTTCCCAAAAACAAAAATAGTAGTCAGGGAGGTAAAAATAAAATTGAATACACTGATTACGAAGAGGTAGACTAGGGTTTGTTAACCATAAAGAATCGGAGCTCACGATCTGTTTCAGTTTCTATCTCTAGTGCATACATTCCATTTTTAAAAGCTGAAAGATCAATCTGAACTGGGTTTATGTTGTTCACAGAAATATTTAATAACATTTGGCCTATTGTGCTCATTATACGAATTCTTTTTATATCCTGTCCTGAGACATAAAGCTTGGATGATGCAGGATTGGGATAGACTCTTATCTCTGTTTGGTCTTTTGTCAAGTTTTCAATACTATTAAAAACCTGTCCGCCTTGAGTCAAGGTGTAAATCTCATTTACATTAAGATTATCAAAACGTTCCTTAATGGGAGGCTGTGTTGGCCATGTGACCATTATTGAATCGATAGTAGGGTTATAACCTAAACCAAAATGTAGACGATAAGGTTTTTGCATTTTTTGACCCCTACCAGCACAAACTTCCTGTGTTAATATTTTACCATCAACATATACACTGGCACGAGCCCCTATTGAATATTTATTTGCTGTTTTACTTTTTAGATCCAATTCAATCCATCGTCTACTATTGTATTGGTTGTTTTTAAAAAGCCTGAATTTTCCTGCAATTGCACCAGCCAGGTCAAGTCGTCCATCATTATCGTAATCCAACCAAACCAAATCTGTTCCGGTGTTAATGCCCGACAAGCCATATTTAAAAGTTTCTAATTTAAATGAATTGTCTTCTTGCTGCTCATACATATCAATGTATCGGCAACCATAAAATACGGTGAGCAAAACATCGGCAAGGCCATCGTTGTTAACATCTCCCCAGGCTCCTCCAGCATGTGTTTCTTCCAGCTCAAAGCCAATATCTGATTTCAAGCCGGAGTAATTATTATATTGTCCAATCAAATCAGTAAACTCAAAATCTGGCGCACCCTTGTTACGATAAATTGTGGTGCCACGATGGTCATAATCGCCAATAAATCTGGGGTGAGCAAATTGGGGTAATAATAGGTCTAGATTGCCATCGTTATCAAAGTCATACCAGTCAACTCCAGTTCCATGATTTGAGCCGGTATTGTTTTTATCAATTCCCTTAACCTGACAGATATCAGTAAAACTCCCATCACCATTGTTTCTATAAAACTCATCCGGTTGAAGGAAATAATTGGTAACAAACAAATCAAGATCGCCATCATTATCGAAATCTATCCACTGAGACCCCCTGCTATTGCGGTTTCTTTCTACAACATAATTGGCAGGATCCCATGTACGGCCAGGCCAGTTCCAGTTTCCATCATATTCAGGGTAAATGACATTCGTATTATCTGTGAAATTGTTGCTTCCTGTATTATAAAAGAAATAGTTAAGCTCTGGTTCTGGATATGTTTTCCAAAGTTGTGAAACAAATAGGTCAGGATAGTTGTCGTTGTTAATGTCAGCAAAGCTGAAGGAAAGAAAAGCTTTAAATTCAGGAAAATTGAGAATTATTTCAGTAAATATATTTCCATTATTAATAAGCAATACGGAGGTATCTGAACCAAAAAGAAAAATATCTAAATCGCCATCATTGTCGTTGTCAACAAATGCATTTGCCACAACCGCAGAATAGGGATTAACTATTCCAAGCTGATGGGAAACATCTTCAAAATTTCCATTTTTTAAGTTCTTATATAGCCTGCCCCTGATCAGTAAATCAACAAACCCATCATCATTGTAATCCGCAGCAGCAATAGTTGAATTAGAAAGATTTTCGTCAATTCCAGCTGTTAAGGTAACATCCAGGAATATTTGCTGTGATTCTTTATCTGGATATTCCAAAATTACATCAATTGCAAATGCCCGATTAAAATTTGAAAGTAAACGATATTCACCGGCATTATTTATCCCATACTGATAGTAATAATCTCCACCTGAACTTGACTTGCAACTATAAGGATGATTGGTTCTGTCGGTTACAATACCGGCTCCATTAAAAGCATTAAAAAGCAAGAAGAACTGTGTGTTATTCATTTTTATGAACGGACTATCCAAAGCAACATAAACCTGTTCTTTGCCATCTTGCAACTTTGTAACAGTGATTGTAGGAACAATATTGTTTTTCAAACTAATCAAAGCCACCCCACCTTCGTGGCCTAAAAAATTCAGATTTACTGTTGATCCTGCCTCACCCATTAAGGTTATTTCAAAACCTTTAATTATTGCAGGTTTGGGGAGGTCAAATCGGGCTAGCTGATTGGGATGGGTTGTTGTATTATAATAGTTCGTTAAAACATTTTCAGGATCGTGCATCCGTAAAGTGTCATTATTAGCTTGTAAACTTCCATGTATTAGAAGTGTCAATAATGAAATAACAAATAAGCCTGATTTCATGGCTATTATTTTTCGTTAAGCTTTAAAAGCACCTTCGTTTTAATTTCTTCAAATAATTCAGGATTGTCTTTCAACAGGCTCACAACACTATCGCGCCCTTGCCCCAGTTTTGTTTCTCCATAGCTATACCAAGAACCGCTTTTCTTAACAACATCAAAATCTGCAGCGAGGTCAACTATTTCCCCTTCTCTGGAAATTCCTTCTCCATAAATAATGTCGAATTCAGCGAGTCTGAATGGTGGTGCAACTTTGTTTTTTGCAACCTTTACACGCGTTCTATTTCCTAAAAATGCATCTCCAGATTTTAGGGTTGCAATCCTTCGTATATCCAGGCGAACTGATGCATAAAACTTTAGTGCATTACCGCCCGTGGTTGTTTCGGGATTACCATAAACAACTCCAATTTTGTCACGTAGCTGATTAATAAAAATGCAAATACATTTTGTTTTGCTTATTGAAGCCGTTAGTTTTCGTAAAGCCTGCGACATCAAGCGAGCTTGTAAACCCATTCGAGAATCGCCCATATCTCCTTCTACTTCTGCTTTGGGTACCAAGGCAGCTACAGAGTCAATTACGATAATATCGATGGCTCCTGAGCGGATTAAATGATCCGTAATATCAAGTGCTTGCTCTCCATTATCTGGTTGGGAGATTAATAGATTATCAATATCAATTCCTAAATTTTCTGCATAAATTTTATCAAATGCATGTTCTGCATCAATGAAAGCTGCTAAACCACCTTTTTTTTGTGTTTCAGAAATAGCATGCATAGCCAGCGTTGTTTTTCCTGATGACTCGGGGCCATATATTTCAACGACTCTTCCCCTGGGCAAACCACCCACACCTAGTGCGATATCAAGACCCAAAGAGCCAGTTGAGATCGCTTCAACTTTCGTAATAGCATCATCACTCAGTTTCATAACAATACCTTTACCATATTGTTTTTCTAAAGAGGATATTGTAAGATTTAATGCCTTTTCTTTTCCTGAATTGTCAGTTGTCATATTTATATTTTTTGCTATTTCGAATTAATATTGAGTTGCAGTAGCTGAAAGCTTAAACCGCTAAATTACAATTTTTTATGATAAACTATTGAAGAGGAGTTCGAAAAAAAACGAAAGCTTTGGCAGGATTAACGTTCGACAAAAATCTGACAGATAAGTTAGATGTGTTTATTTTTGAAATACTTACAAACTGGGGTAGCAGGACAGTGCTCGCATTTGGGTTTTCTTGCCTGACAAATATAACGCCCATGTAGAATTAACCAATGATGGTAGTCATGTAGCTTTTCAGTTGGAATTATTTCAAGCAATTGTTCTTCAACTTGTAATGGTGTTTTTGATGCTTTGACCAAACCAATTCGTTGAGCAACGCGAAAGACATGTGTGTCAACAGGCATTGTCGGAATATCAAAAGCTACAGAGGCAACTACATTTGCTGTTTTGCGGCCCACACCAGGCAATTTTTGCAAATCAACAAGCGATTTAGGAATCTCTCCATTAAAACTATCCATAACAGTTTTTGCCATTCCAACTAAATGCTTGGCTTTGTTATTAGGATAACTACAACTTTTAATAAAGAAAAAGACTTCTTCAACCTTTGCATTTGCCATGCTCTCAAGAGTTGGGAAATGGTCAAATAATGCAGGGGTAATCAGATTCACTCTTTTATCGGTACACTGTGCCGACAAAATTACGGCAACTACAAGCTCATAAGGATTAACATAATCCAGTTCCGTTTCAGGAACCGGATCATGCTTCTCAAATATGTCTATTAGCTTTAATGCAAGTTCTTTCCGTTTTTGCATAGAATATAGCTAACGTGTTTGGTCAAACTAATGATTTATTTTTCAGGAATAGCTTCAAGAGTAGCGACTAAGAAATTCCAGAATTTTCCTACTGTCTCAATATTTACCTTCTCATCAGGTGAGTGTGGGAAACGAATGGTTGGGCCAAATGAAATCATATCCCAATTTGGATAACCATCTCCTAGAATACCACATTCCAAACCAGCATGAATAACTTTTACTTCAGGAATTTTACCATAATTTTTGTTATAAACATCACTCATCGTTTTGAGAATAGGAGAATCCATATTGGGTTTCCAACCTGGATATTCGCCTTTAAGTGTTACCGCTGCTCCAGCTAATTCAAATAAGGCAGTCATGCGTTGTGCCAAGTCTTTTTTGGCTGAATCTACTGAACTTCTCATGAGGTTCATTACCTCTGCTTTACCACTACCGATATTGTAAATTGCCATATTGGTTGACGTTTCAGGAACACCAACACCATCACTCATTCTTATAACACCATGAGGGCAGGCGTATACAGCATTTAAAATTCTGCTTTGGTCGGCATCTGCCATCACTTTTGCAGGCATATCTGTAGCTATTAATTCAAGACTCATATTTGGCTCAGTGACTGAAAGTTCAGCTTTTGCTGTAACGCTATATTTTTCGAAACAAACCTTAACATCTTCAACTTTGTCAGATGGCACTACAACTATAGCGAATGATTCTCTTGGTATAGCATTTCTAAGGCTTCCACCTGTAACCGTTGCGACTTTTAAGCCATGCTCTCTTTGTGCATGCCACAAGAAACGGTT
Source organism: Bacteroidota bacterium (assembly GCA_018698135.1). Lineage (NCBI taxonomy): Bacteria > Pseudomonadati > Bacteroidota > Bacteroidota bacterium. Next base: position 23,380 of record JABINZ010000128.1, on the reverse strand, counting down.
TAATACTTTATTTGAATTGCCTCGACCTAATGGAATATCCATTCCTGAATGTCCACCTTTAAGACCGGTAACTTTAATTTCAAAAGCAGTATATCCTGCAGGGACACTCTCTTCATTATATGTAAATTGAGCTTCACAATCTTCACCACCAGCGCAACCAACATACAGTTCGCCTTCGTCTTCTGAGTCCATATTGATGAGAATATCACCAGCTAAAATACCAGGTTCTAATCCAAAAGCACCTGTCATGCCTGTTTCTTCATCAATTGTAAATAAGGCTTCAATAGCAGGATGTACTAAGTCAGTTGCTTCTAAAACAGCCATTGCAGCAGCAACACCCATTCCGTTGTCAGAGCCCAATGTGGTTCCATTTGCAGTTACCCAACCATCTTCAATCATTGTTTCGATTGGATCAGTTTCGAAGTCGTGATCTTTATCTGAGTTTTTTTGTGGAACCATATCGAGGTGGCCTTGTAAAACAACTACCTTTTTGCCTTCCATACCTGAGGTTGCAGGTTTTTTGATTATCACATTTCCCACCTTGTCAACAATTGTTTCAAGACCAAGGTCTTCACCAAATTTCTTCATGAATTCAATGATGCGTTCTTCTTTTTTAGAAGGACGAGGAATTTGAGTCAGGCTGTAAAAATGTTTCCAGATTGCCTTAGGCTCCAGATTTAATATTTCGTTACTCATATGCTATATTTTAAATGTTAGTGAGTTTATATTAAACAAAATACCTGCCTTTAATTAAAAGCAGGTATTTCAAATTATTTATTTCAAAAGCTATTTTTTAATATTCGGTAACTCTAAACCATAGCCTTTTCGTTTATCCTCTGCTTTAAGCCAGAATGCAATAAAAAGTGCTAAAAATGTTAGAGCAACAAAAATGGTCCAGGTTTTTTGATAATTATAGTTAAGCTTTATTTTGCTTTCCTTAACTATTTCCATACCCTTGCTAATAGCAACTTCTTCTAATTTATTCAAGGCTGCTAAATCTTTTTCATCAATTTCACTAATATCTGTAATATCCATTGTTGATACATACTCATTGACCACAAGTTCAATTTCAGTTGAAATTTTTTGTTTTAGTGCCTCTTTATCGTATTCTATGACTTCTTCCTGAGGTGATTCTGCAATTACCTTATCAACTAAATCTCCTCCAGATGATTTGGCTAATATTTTAATGGCAGCCAGATCAATTACATTTCCTTTTGCATCTGTTACTCCAATAAACGGACTGTCCTCCAAGGCAGTAGTGTAGGCTTCTGCATAGGTGTCAATAACCAGCGTTTTATCAGGAACAATGGTTGGGTTGGTAGAGTTTAAAACGATTCCTACTAATAATGGAATACCCCAAAGCCCAAAATTCTGAACCCAAAAGATTAGTGCAAATGCACTTCCCAATTGTTTTTCAGGAATAATTTTTGGAACTGATGGCCACATTGCTGATGGTACTAAAGAAAATGCAATTCCCAGTAGCAGAACATTAAAGAATGCAACAACAACACTGTCAACAAATGGAAGATAGAATATTGCGTGAACGACAATCAACAACACAGCACCAATAATCATTATTGTGGCGCCTTTCCCCTTTTTATCATAAATACTTCCAAAAAACGGAGTAAGCAACATGGTTCCAAAAGGAACAAGGCTAGGTAACAATCCTGCCCACTTAACTGAAACACCAAACTTGTTAACCATTAAATCGGGTCCGTATTTATAGAATGGAAAAACGGCAGAATAGAATAATACACAAAGTATTGCAATCAACCAGAAACCACGATTTTTAATAATCAATCCGAGATCAGAAATTTTAAAATCATCTTCTTTAGATTTAATTTTTCCAACATCAAGTTGCTTGTCAAGTTTTCTGTCGATAGTATTATAATAAATGAAGCCCATTAATCCAAGTATCAGGAAAATAATAACAATTAGTATTGTTGTAGGGACATCATATTTATAGGCGATTTTTGCGCCAAATGCTAAAGGTGCAAACGAACCTAAACGAGCAATAGCTACCTGCATTCCCATTGCAAGCGCCATTTCCTTTCCTTTAAACCACTTTGCAACAGACTTTGAAACTGTAATACCAGCGTATTCAACTCCAACCCCAAATAGAGCAAATCCAAATCCTGCCCAAAATACCTGTGTGGTTATTTCAAGTTTTAGAATCGACATGGTTACTTCTGTACTTCCAATTAATCCTTTAAAGGCAGCATATTTAATAATACCACCAGCAATCATTACAAGAACTGAAGCTATAGTGCTAAAGCGAATTCCAAACTTATCCAGTAAAATTCCTACAATGATAAGCATGAAAAGAAATACGTTGAATAATCCATATGCACTGGTAATAAAACCAAAGTCGGAACTATTAATTCCTGATCTCTCCAGAATTGGTTTAAGCGGAGAAATAACTTCGGTAAACATATAACCTGCGAACATGGTAAAAGATAGAATAATCAAAGCAGACCAACGGGCTGACTTAGAGTCTCTAAGTGTTTGTTTAATAATTTCAGTCATAAAGCTGTTTTATAGAATTGTTCTTAAAAAAAAGAAAGCGCTAAAATAAGATTAATAATTGACTCATTCGTTAAAATAGAAGTATTAATCGATCAGATTAGTATATATGTTGTTTTATAAAGTAAATCCGAAAACCATGTATATGCGTTCCCGCTTTGGATTCACAATAAGAGAGGAATAAACTGGCAATGAAAACTTGCCTGAAACAGGAATTTCTCGACTGGCTGTCAATCCAATATTTGTGAATCCGGGTCCATCCAAATAGAATCCTTCTCCTCCTCTCAATATGGCATCTTCAAAATTAACTCCATTGAGATTGAAGCCTGCAAATACATCAATAGTTGTTTTTTTTACTTCGAATGAATACGTTATTTCACAATAAGTTGAATAGCCATTTTTTGTATTCATTTGATGCACACTATCATTGAGATTCCATGTTGAGTCTGAAAATACTTTATCAGCACCATAAACAAATGTGTTTGCAGCAATTGCTATTGGAAATTTCGAAGACCCATTAAATGCCAAATTTGCTTCTAAAACATGTCCTGTGTTATTATTCCAGTTAAAATATCCCTGATCAATACTTGCCATATCGGGAAAGAAATAGTCGGTAATTCCTATGCTAAAAAGCTCATCTAAAAATGAGTAAGAAATATACAAATCAGCTTCCTGATAGCTTCCTGAAACAGCATATGCACCCCAAAATCCAAACTCAAGATTGCCATTTTGAAAAGTTAAACTTGGTTGTATAGATGGAGATCCTCCGAAATCAATTCCTCGCCAAACATATCGACTTACAATATCTGCAGATGGATTAATGTCCCATTTGCTTGAGTCTTGTGCCTGACTGACTGTAGAAAAAGCGAGAAAAATGATTAATAAATTCAGTTTCATGAACCTGATTAATTAAGTGAATCAAGGATGTTTTCATCAACTATGTTGGGTACTGTAACTTTCAAATCTGGATTCAATTCCATAGCTCTTTTTATGGCGAAAATAGCGCCTTCATTTCTGGCCCAACTTCGTCTCGAAATACCATTATTTACATCCCAGAAAAGCATGTTTTTAAGTCTTCTGTCTGCATCTTTACTTCCATCGAGTAGCATTCCAAACCCACCATTGATCACTTCACCCCAACCAACTCCACCACCGTTGTGAATAGAAACCCAAGTTGCACCTCTAAATGAATCGCCAATCACATTTTGGATAGCCATATCGGCTGTAAAACTTGAGCCGTCATAAATATTTGATGTTTCCCTGAAAGGAGAATCGGTTCCAGACACATCATGATGATCGCGACCCAATACAATAGGTGCTGTAATATCACCTGCTTGAATGGCATTATTAAATGCTTCAGCAATTTTCATTCGGCCTTCTGCATCTGCATATAGAATTCGGGCTTGTGAGCCAACTACAAGTTTGTTTTCCTGTGCTCCTCTAATCCACTGAATATTATCAGCCATTTGCTGCTGAATATCTACTGGAGAGTTCTTCATAATTTCTTCTAAAACTTCACAGGCAATACTATCTGATTTTTGAAGATCCTCTGGTTTACCAGAAGTACAAACCCAACGGAAAGGCCCAAATCCATAATCAAAACACATGGGACCCATTATATCCTGAACATAAGAAGGATATTTAAAAGTGATTCCATCCTCAGCCATGATATCTGCACCAGCACGGGATGCTTCCAGTAAAAATGCATTTCCATAATCGAAGAAATAGCTTCCTTTTGCCGTATGTTTATTAATGGCATCTGCATGACGCCTTAAACTTTCCTGTACTTTTTCTTTGAAAAGTGATGGATTTTCAGCCATCATTTTGTTTGATTCTTCGAGGCTTAATCCGGCAGGATAATAACCACCATCCCATGGATTGTGCAGGGATGTTTGATCTGATCCCAATTCAACATATATATTTTCCTGATCAAATTTTTCCCAAACATCGACTATGTTTCCGTTATAGGCTATTGAAACAACCTCTTTTTCCTCTTTTGCTTTTGTAACTCTAATGCAAAGCTCATCAAGGTCTGAAATAACTTCATCAACCCATCCCTGCTCATGGCGTTTCCATGTGGCATCTGGATTTACTTCGGCCGTAACAGAAACAACGCCTGCTATATTTCCTGCTTTGGGTTGAGCTCCACTCATGCCGCCCAATCCAGCGGTTAAAAATAACTTCCCATAGGTTCCCTTATCATCAATTTTCCTACATGCATTCAAAACAGTAATGGTAGTTCCATGAACAATTCCCTGAGGTCCGATATACATATATGAGCCCGCAGTCATTTGTCCGTATTGTGAAACGCCTAATGCATTGAATTTATGCCAATGTTCAGGTTTAGAGTAATTTGGAATCACCATTCCATTTGTTACGACAACCCGAGGAGCATCTTTGTGTGAAGGAAACAAACCCATTGGATGACCAGAATACATGGTTAACGTTTGCTCTTCTGTCATTTCAGCCAGATATTTCATGGTGAGTAGGTATTGCGCCCAATTCTGAAAAACAGCCCCATTGCCTCCATAGGTAATGAGTTCGTTGGGATGCTGTGCAACCGCATAATCAAGATTGTTGTTGATCATGAGCATAATGGCTGCAGCTTGTTGGCATTTTGCAGGATAATCTCCTATGGGTCTGGCTTTTATCTCGTAGGTTGGACGAAAACGATACATATAAATGCGACCATAATTTTTCAATTCTTCTGCAAATTCCTTGGCCAATATTTCGTGATGTTTTGCTGGAAAATAGCGTAATGCATTTTTTAATGCCAGTATTTTTTCTGTATCTGATAAATAGTCAGGACGGTTTGGTGCATGGCTAACCTTTTCATCAATTCCCGGATGTGTTGGTAATTCCTCTGGAATTCCTGTTAGAATTGCTTGCTGAAACTTACTCAAATTCATCTTCTTTTATTTAAAACCGATTCATTTTTCAGGACGAATTTAAATAACTAATCATGTAATAATGAAAGCATTTGCTAATTTTGAAAGACTTTTAATCAACATTTATAGCAGGTCAATGAGCAAAAAGAAAAAGAACAAATCCAAACCTCTGGGAGGAATTATGTATTCAACAGATCCTGATTTTGAATATGATAATTTGAATGAGGAAGACGAGGAAACACTTGCACCTCAACAACAAAATTTAAAAGTTCTGCTTGATAGGAAACAAAGGGGAGGCAAGGTTGTTACACTTGTAACGGGCTTTATTGGCAGCGAAGATGATTTGACCGATTTAGGAAAAACGCTCAAAAGCAAATGTGGAACAGGCGGTAGTGTGAAAGATGGAGAGATACTGGTACAGGGTGAAAAGCGTGACAAGGTAATGCAGTTACTTTTGGATATGGGCTTTAAGGTGAAAAAGGCTGGAGGGTAAATTGTCTTAAACTATGATTATTATGATTGAATGAATACTATGATTAAAAAGGAATATCCTGATAGTGACTTGACAGGTAAAATCATTGGTTGTGCAATGGAAGTTCACAAAACTCTTGGAAATGGTTTTCAAGAAGTTATTTACCAAAGGGCATTGGTGATTGAAATGGCTGAGCAAGGATTGGAATTTGAGCGTGAGTTTGAAATGGATATTAATTATAAAGGTGAACATATCGGTACCAGAAGAGTCGATTTTTTTGTTGAGGGGAAAATCATGGTAGAGTTAAAAGCAGTAATTCAGCTTGAAGATGTGCACTTGGCTCAAGCAATTAATTATCTTGAGGCTTATGGGATGAGTATTGGCTTGCTTATTAATTTCAGCAGCAGGAGTTTGCAGTTTAAGCGGGTTATGAAGCCAGGCAAAACATCTAAACTATAATTTTAATGATTGAATGAATACTATGATTATTAAACCATGATATACACTAATTCATGGACGATCTGAAATGACAAATTATTCGAAAACTGCTATTGAAGCAGTTATTTTTAATGAATAATAAGAATCATAGCTCATCAAATAATCATGTAAATCATAGTATAAGACAAAAGGGAAAATCAGTCTCTTTTATACATATGATGCTGATCAACAGTGGCTTTATAAATAGCGTGTGTAAGTAATTCAATTTCGAGTTTTGAAAGCACTTTTTTCAAATCTTTATACGAAACCCAGAATAAATCAATTTCTCCTTTGGTATATAATTTTTCTCGTAATGCCAGAGCATTAAGCTCTGATGTATAAGAAAAGTCTTGTTTATTAAAATGCAAAGTTTCTGATATTGAATTTAGTTTTAATTCAGCATTATGATTTGTAGTGACTAATGTCGAATCAATTTCATCATTGAGGTGTTCTGGAATACGATATCCATAAACGTCTTCCGTTCCCCGATAAAATAACTCCATTGCAGTATAAACAGAATCGAGATCAACGGAAGTATATGCTGGACATTTTAGCTTGAATGCTGCGCTGTAAATCAGCAAGTTCTGGTCGAAAAGGGTGTTTGTTCCAATATAATCTTCTAAATCAATCTTTCTTTTCGTTCTAGAACTTAAAACTTTTGAATCGGAGTAAACATATTGGGTTTCCTTAAAAATGGCTTGCTTGAATAGTATTATTTCAGAATTGTTGAGTACTTTGTTGAGCTCTCTTAAATTTATCCAGAATAGTGGTTTTGTCCCCAAATTCTGTCCAGCAATTATAAGGTTACAAGCAGGAGCAAAAGCATAAAAATTAGCTCCAAATTGATTCTTTTTTGTATTCAACCACCATTGTTCTGCAATGTAGCTTCCACGAATCTGTTCTGTGCTAAAAGGATTAAGCAGGATTGAATCGTAGCAATAATCTGGATTTTCTTGATCAGGACAAATTTCGACAATGCATTCAACTCCACCAGCACCCTTTCGTTCTTCTGGTGAATAGGTTTCGATTAATTTTTCGGTTTTGTATGCATTAATTTTTCCTGAAATAGCAGCATAATAAATACGTGTGTTGAATTCATCTATTGTTTTTCGACCAAGAAAATCGTCTAAGTTTATTTTTCGTGAGCTTAGTTGCTGGGCAACAAGGTTATTGCATAAAAAAACTAAAACAAGCTGGAGGACAATTGCCTTAAAAATGAAGCTGTATTTTAATTTATGAATGTGCATACTTTATTTTCAGAATTAGTCTTTATGAAATTTATGCTGATCAACAGTTGCATTGTAAATAGCTTTTGTGAGTCCGCTTATTTCATACTTTTTAAGTGCTTTTTTCAAATCAGTATAAGCGAAATAACAAATATCAATTTGTATATCTGGAGTTACATACAGTAATCCAATAGAACGAATGTTGTATTTATAAGAAAACCTTATCTTATCAAAGATAATCTGCTCAGAAATTATAAATGATTCTATTTCTTTTGGATTCCAAAATTTAGTATATAAAGTGTCAAATCCATAATCTGGATATTCAGGATCGGGATAAAATCTGTCGTATTCCTTGCTACCCCTGTTTTTCAGCGCTTTTATATCATACGCAGAATCAAGAGCAATAGTTTTATAGGAAGGAATATCTTGGTTAAGTGCTGCAGAGTAAAGGCTTGAATTATATTCCTGAAAAGTAAATTTGCCAATATAGTCATTAGGCGAAAGGAGTCTTTTTGTTATTGCGCTATTTTCGTCAAAATCATTGTAAAAGGAAAGTGTTTCATTAAACAATGCATCCATGAACAGTTTGAGCTCATCAGGATTCAATATTTTAGCCAGGTCATCTAAATCTATCCAGAACAATGGTTGTTCTCCTAAAGCATATCCTGCATAGGTTAAATTATGCATAAGTGCAAAAGAGTGGTATTCAACAAATATTTGTTTTTTCTTTAAATCAAATGCCCATTTCTCGGCAATGAGGTTTCCAATTAAATCATCTGTCCTAAACTCATTGACTATTGTTGAATCATAGCAATCATTCGGATATTTTGGCTCTGGACAAACTTCTATCCAATCTGTCCATTCACCCAAGCTATTAAGTTCTTCGATCGTATAACTATTGACAAGCGTGTCCGTTTTGTAGGCCTTTATTTTTCCTGACAAGGCTTCATGATAAATAAGTGTATTGAGTTCATCAACTGTTTTTTGGCCGAGATAATCATTCAAATTAATTTTTCTGTATGTTAATTCCTGGGCAGTAAGCTGATTAATAAACAAATGGAGTATAAGTAGAAAAGCGAATTTTCGGAACATATTTTATTTTTCTAAACGCTTGATATGAAAAAATGGTATATTTTAATCCAATAAATATATAATAAAACACAAAACAAACGTTATAAAAGCATCAAAATAAATCTGGATTCGTGAAAAACTACCTGGCTTTTGTTTTAATTCTATTCTTGTTTAGTCCATCTCATGCACAAACTGCAGATTCGTTTTTCATTCCACCACCTGTAATTTCAGTCAAACTGCTTAATTTAGTTTATCTGGATATCGATAATCCTATTTCAATAGCTGTAATGGGAGTTCTTCCTGAGCATATCATTGCAGAATCGTCCATAGGAATATTAAAAGGAGAAAAAGGGGAATATTCGCTTCATATAAAAGATGATGGTCAGGTTTTTTCTAAAGTTGAAATCAAGGTTTATGTGACAACAGCAAACAATATTAAATATGTGTGCTCAAAGTATTTCAGGATAAGGCCAATTCCAAAGCCTACAATTTATTTTGGCTCAACATATCCATATTCTGGAGAAATTCGAATAAGAAATTTTGTTGCCCTTCGTTTAGAAGATTTCCCATTTGATCTAAGTTTTATGGTAGATAAGTTTGAATTTATTTATCAACCTAAAAATGGGTTTGCAAGCATATACAAAAGCAAAAGTCACATGCTTACCGATGAAATGAAAAAATCATTTGACAATCCTAAAAGAGGCGATAAATACATAATTGCCAATGTTTGGTATTCGGCCCCGGGGTTGCCAAGCAGACTTATTCGCGAGCCACATATTATAGAAGTGCGATGAGATCTCTGGTTTGTTATATTGTCCTTACTGCTTTAATTATCGGAAATAGTTATGCTCAGGAACTGGATTCCTCAGTAAGTTATAGTTGTGTAGTTTCTGCTTCTAAAATGAATGCAGTTTATCTCGGCCTTGATAATACTTTGTCAGTCAGTGTTCCAGGATATTCAAATGATCAGATAAAAGTGAAAACTAATCAAGGAACATTGACAGGAGAGAATGGCCAATATATTCTTAAAGTTAAAGATACAAGAGGGAAGGTTAGAGAGGCTGTATTAAGTGTTTATGTAAATATAAACGACAGTTTTTATTTTGCAGGAAATAGCTCTTTTAAAATTAAAAAAGTATTGCACCCATATCCTTGTTTTGGTTCAAAAAGTGGAGGAACAATAAGCCCCGAGGAAGTTAAAACAGTAAAAGAAATCACTATTAAACCTGATTATGTTTTGGATGGAATAACCTATACCGTTGATAAATTTAAATTTGTTATTCAACCTGTTGAAGGCCTTGCCCAGTTTATTCCTTGTGATAGCGCTGCAATATCAGAAGAAATTATTGCAGTACTCTCAAATGTTAAAAAAGGGGATATTTTGATATTCTCTAACATTTATGCGCATTATAATAACAACTCAACAAAACAATTGCCAGGAGCTATTGTATTAACCGTAGAATGAAAAGCATCTGTTTATACGAATAACCCAATTTAAACGTTATTTTTTGTATATTTACATATTAAAAATTTGTAAAGGTTTGTGTGAACTAAATACACGATTATGAAAAAGTTATTTCTTGCCTTACTCACATTCATTCTGTTTTCTTCTGTAATTTTTGCCCAACCAGCTTTAGCACCAAAAGCAGTAATTGCGGCAGAAGCTGTTAGCATTGTTTATATTGGTTTGGAAAACCCCATCAATGTATCAGTTCCGGGCTATCAGTTTGATCAAATTGAACTGAAAACAGATTTTGGACTGCTAACAAAAAAAGATGGACAGTATTTTTTGTCTGTAAAAGATTCGAGACAGAAAATTTGGAAACTGACCATTTCTGTATTTATTAAAGAAGACTTAAAGTTAACTCCTGCTGGGAAAAAAGAGTTTAATATTCTCCGGGTTCCAAATCCAACACCTGTTTTGAATGGCTATGCTGGTGGAGAAATCAGACAAGCCAAATTGAAGGATATGGATTCAGTATATGTGGACATGGATTGGTTCTATTATAGAGATATCCTTTTTCAAGTAACATCATTTGAAATCATTATACAAAAGACAGATAATACAAGTACATCCTACCAGCATAAAGGAACTCAATTGTCACAAGAAGTCAAGGAAGTTATTTATGGGCTTGAAGCCGGATCAGTGATTATTGTCAGTAGAATATTTGCAGATATTGCAACCAAAGGAAACAGGCAACTTCCCGGCTCAATTGTGTTATCAGTTGTCGAATAAAAATTACAATTATGAAAAAGATACTATTTGCTTTAATCGCCTTTTCTCTGGTTTTTTCAAGTGCTAATGCACAGTTTAAGGGAAAGTCCAGAATTATTAATCATAGCGGAGATGCGCTTTATGTTGGATGGAACAACAAGCTGGAACTCAAAAACAAGAAAATCAATGCAGCAAATGTAAAAGTCATTTGCAATCAGGGAAAAGTCACATTTGAGAAAGGGCTTTTTGTCATTCATATTCCCAAGACGAAGGAGAACCAGAAAAAAGTGGCAATAATTACTTTTTTCAAAGTCAAAAATGACAAAAATATTATTATTTGTCGAGTAAAATACCCTATTAAAAACATTTCAGGTCCAACTGTAACTTTTGGTGGAGAGTCAAAGGGGGAGCTTAGTATCGACAATGTTAAAAATGTGACTGAATTAACCGTTAACCTAGAAGGCCCGAAAGATTTAAACTATAAAATCTCGAAATATAAATTCGTTTATCAACCTAAGGAAGGACCAGCATCATTTTATCCATGTAGTAGTGCAAAGTTGCATAAATCAGCTCTTAACATGCTCAAGGAGCCCAAAGTTGGAGATATAATTATTTGCGCAAACATTTATGTTGAAGTACCAGAAGGTGGGAGCAAGCAATTACCTGGCGCTATCGTTTTGACAGTAAAAGAATAAAAAAAGCCCCATCTACTAAAAGATGGAGCTTAGTTTATTTGAGTTAAAAAACTTTTATTTTATCGGATAATAAACTTCTGTCATCCATTTACTTGGATCAGGTTCTTTACCTGGATCAGTTAAATAAACTTCCCAAGGACCGCCAATTATTTCCAAAGCATTTTCAGCAATATAATCTTCTATTGCATAGTAAACAGGTCCAATTTTTTCGTATGCACCAAAGTGCATGGCTGCTGCCACTTTGCTAGCTTCAATTTGCCCGAAATAGACATTTTCGTCTCCTTTACCAATGTCAGCAACAGGAAGGCAACTTTCAAAAATAATGGTGTCACCATCTTTATCGCTCCATTGTAAATAACGGGAAAATGGAGCGCCTGCCATTTCAATTTTATGAATCGCCATAAACGCCATCATAACTTGAAAATCTTGCCCCATAACTTGGCCAAAAGTATTTTTATCTGTTAATGCATGTTTGATTCCGATGTAGTTAATACCTTCAAAATCTTTTGTTTCAACAGTAACAACTACTGCCTTTTCTTTTGGTTTTGCCTCACACAGTGCCTGAAGGTTATTCAAGCCATTTTCAAAGGATTTTTTCATTTGTCCTTTTGCTAATAGCATCCAATATCTGGCAATCGGATTAAAACCTACATCGCCTTCAATTGACCAAGTTGCTTTTGTTCCTCCTTCTACTTCTTCCAATACAAATTTATTAAAAGCATGATTATCCATTCCTTCGAACATCAGCTTGCCTTTGCTTAGCTCATTTTCTACAAGCTCAAGTGTTTCCATTGATCCATTTCCCTGACTTTCACTAACCCAGCTTCTCACTTGTCCAACGCCCATTTCGCCAACTACTGTACTTTGCATATTTGTGTCAGCAGCATTCCATGGATCCCATTTTGGCCAGTTGTTATAGTCGGCAACTTCCTCAAATACAGACCATGTGGGAGCATCAATTACTTTTGATTTCTCCGTGTAATAATCACTCGGTAAAAATAAAGAAACAACGAAGAGAATGGCAATAAGTAGTATTAAAACAATTCCAATCCATTTTAACGCTTTCATGTTTGATGATTTTAGTGTTTGATTAATAGTATTGATAAATAATGATTTCTTAATAAAGCAAACTAATATATCCTTTTTCTGAAATAACCTGATCTTCAAATGTTTTTACAGTAACCAGATAAATATAGGTTTCCATATTTTGTAATTTTCCTTTGTAATAACCATCCCATCCAATTTCAGGATCGCTTGTTTCAAAAACAACCTCCCCAAAACGGTTGAATATCTGAAATCCAAGTAACTCTTTAAATCGAACGCCATAGCCTTCAACTTTAACCTGATCGTTTTTTCCATCCCCATTGGGTGTAAATGCGCTTGGAAAATCAACCAAGGCTTCAAGAGGATCAATAACTATTAATTTGGTAATACTATCCAAACAGCCAAAGTCGTTTTGAACGATTAAGGAAACCAGATAATCTCCTGCCATTTTATAATAATGAGCAGCATCTTCGCTCATGGTATCTGCTCCTTCTCCAAAATTCCAAATCCATGAAATAGCATTTGTTGATGAAAAATTTGTGAAATCGATAAGCAGAGGAACAGTTCCGTTGGTATCACTTGGTTGAAAATCAGCTATTACTTGTGAAACAAAAACAAGATCATCCGCTGATTTACGACATGTGCCAGTTGAATCTTCATAGATAAGCTTAGGAAAAAACACACCACCTCTTGAATATGTATGAAGGATAGAATCGATCTGACCGGTTTCAACATAGCCATCGCCAAAATCCCATTCAAACAACTTCACATTTTCTTTTTGTATAAGTGTGAATTTAACAAATTCATAGGTGCAAATTGTATCTGGATCGACCTCAAAATCGGCTAGTGGGCCTTTTACCGTAATATATTTTGTTTTAGAAATGGTATCCACACAGGCAAAAGATGTTATAATATTCAACTGCACATCATATGTGCCCGGCAACTGATAATTATGTGCTGGGTTTTGAATAAAAGAAAGGGCTGTATTATCTCCAAAATCCCATTCCCAATAGATAATATTTGAGGCTATTGACTGATCAGAAAATTTTACCAACAAGGGGTAACAGTTAGAAAATATAGTATCAGCAAAGAAATTCGCAATTACAGAATCTTCAACTTGAATATAATTATTAACAGTTGCTGTATCCTTACACCCTGCAGTATCTGTAACTATTAAGCGAATGCTATATTGCCCTGCTTTTGAATAGATATGCCCAGGAACAATATCTTTTGAACTGCTTCCATCTCCAAATGTCCAATCATAATCTGATAGTATTCCACTTGAGGTATTCACAAATACGGCAGAATCGTGTAAACATAGTGAGTTATCAAGTGTATAAAAACCTGCTGTTGGTTTGCTTGCAAAAATACTGGCAGTTTTCATGATGGTGTCAGCACAACCAGCAGCATTAACAACAATTAAACGTGGGCTAAAAGTTCCACTCTGTACATAGTTATGTGTTGGGTTTTGATTGGTGGAATATTGCCCATTTCCAAAATGCCAATTCCAACTAACAATAGTCGTATCGGAACTGCTTAAATCCGTAAATACAACTTGATCTGGAACACAAATAAAACTATCAGCCTGATAATCGGCTGTGATGCTGGAAACTGTTATAAATTTGGATACACTATCTCGGCAACCGCTAAAATCAATAGCTAACAGATCAACACGATAGGTGCCGGGTTTATTATAGGCATATAAGGGCAAGTAATCGGATGAGGTATTTCCATTTCCAAATTTCCAGTATGTGTTGAAGTTACTACCTGTTTTTAAAACAAATAATATACTATCTCCTACACAAGGAGTTGAATCTGAGAACATAAAATCAGCATCCAGATGACCTATATTGACATCAATTTCATTGGGCCAGGTACATCCTGTGCTGTCATTGTAAGCTTTAGTTTTAACCTTGTAATTGCCATATGCTCCATATGTGTGAGTTAAGGTGTCATTGGTTAAATGATCGAGCTTTAATCCATCGCCAAAGTCAATTTCCCAATGATCAACACCTTTTGGTATTTGAATAAAAGTATAATTAAATGGAGAATCACAAGCAAAGAATGGTAATACAATGGAAACCGGAGCCAATACATAGTTGGAACTATCAACAATCAAGGTATCATAACATCCGTTTTGGCCAACTATAAGCATGGTTTTCATATAGCCTGTATCTACATGCATGTGGTACACGTTTGCCCCTGATCCTGTCATCATATCTCCGAAAGTCCAAAGCCATTCATCATTTGGCTTTCCATTTGGATTTGTTGACATATCGGCAAATAGAACTGAGTCGTGAGCACAATTTGAATCAGGCATTACAATAAAATCAATAATAGGTTTTAATCCTACTTCAATTATTTTATACGTAAAGCTGACGCAACCAGAGTCGTTTTCAATAAATAATGTTGCCTGATATGTAGTATCATCATAAAATGTGTGTGTTGGATTTTGCAGATGTGAAGAATCGCCATCACTGAAATACCATTTCCAACTGATTATAGTCTCGTTTGAAAAACTTTTGTCAGTAAAATTAACCGTTAATGGGGCACAACCACGCATCGTATCGCCTATGAATTCTGCCACAGGTGGTTCGATGTTTACCTGTTTTTTAAATGCAAAAGAATCTGTACATCCGGCTGCTGATTTTACAACCAGGCTTGTTTGGTGTGACCCTACTGTCTGATAACTATAGGTTGGATTCTGGCTATGAGAAGTATCTCCATTGCCAAAATAATATACCCAACTGACTGCGTTTTTTGAAAGATCTGTAAAATCAACTTCAAATGGAATATGACATGTTTGCAAAGGAAACGCACTGTAACCAGCCTCAATATCATCCACTAATATGGTTTTGCTAATGCTATCCTTGCAATTGCCGGTATTTTCAACCTTTAACTTAACAACATAGGTTCCGGGATTAAAATAGATATACTTTGGGTTTGGAACAGTGGTTGTATTTCCATCACCAAAACTCCAAAAATAACTATTTGCACCATTTGATGCATCATTCATAGCAACCAATACGCCTGGGCAAATCGAGTCGTTATCGGGTTTAAAACTAGCTTTGATACTATTTATTTTTACAAAACTATTTTCAATAATTGAGTCTGAACATCCATTCTGATCAGTTACGACCAGTTTAACGTTATAAGTTCCTGAAGTTAAATAGGTATAGGTTGTGTCTTTGCTATTAGCGGTGTTTCCATCACCAAAGTCCCATCGATATGTTAATGTTCCATTGCCTGTGGAAGAATTTGTAAAAGTAACGGCAGCAGGAATACTGCAATATGTGCTTGTGTTGACACTAAACTGGGGTTTTGGCTTTGAATTAACAGTAATATAGCTTGTATAAACCCGTGTGTCTGAACAGCCATTAATATCCACAACATGCAAAGAAACATTATATACACCCGATGTACTATAGGTATAGGTCGGGTTTTTAGCAGCTGAAATTCCGCCATCGCCAAAATCCCATGTCCATTTCGATACTACACCATCTCCTTCAATGCTTTGATCAGAAAAACCAATGGTAAAAGGAACACAACCATTTGTAGCAGAAGTTGCGGTTAGATTGGCTGTAGGGTTTTTGAAAACAGTTATATATGCAGTTTTTGATATTGTATTTGATCCACTGGAATTTGTTGCTTTTAAAGAGACTGTATAGCTTCCACTCACGGTATAAGATACTTGTGGATTTTGAAGGGTGGAGGTGTTTCCATTGCCAAAATCCCAAAACCAAGTAGTTGGCCCACCAGTTGATTGATCTGTAAATGAAACAACAATAGGATTACATCCGGAAACGATATCTGAAGTAAATTTAGCAATGGGCTGAGCTTGGACAATACTAACTTGCAAAATAACAATACAAGAAATAACTATTCTTGTGTAAAAAATACTTTTTTTATTTTGCATTGTTGAAAAGCTGAAAATTGATGAAAGCCTGAGATTATCTATATTTGTATAACAAATATACTAAATTATTGAGATACCGAATTCATATCATATCTATCAGTTTGTTGGCATTATTGGCATTTAGTGTTCGATCTCAGGATGTTCATTTTTCTCAATTCTATGCTTCTCCATTGGTTGTTAATCCAGCAAATTCTGGTCATTATCAGGGTGAACTTCGATTAGCCGATATATATCGTACTCAATGGTTTACTATGCCTATTCCCTATAGCACAAATGCGATCTCCCTCGATAAAGCAATTTACCTTCGAAAAGAGAAATTTGGAATTGGTTTATTACTCGTAAACGATAAGTCAGGTGATGCTGAATTGGCTGTTAATAAATTGTTTTTAAACTTGGCCTATCATAAATTAGTTCAAAGACAAGAATTTCATATTGGCATTCAAGCCGGAATGGTGAATAAAAATATTTCAGCAAATGCTTTAACTTTTCCTGATCAATATAATAAACTCACCGGTTTTTATGACCCTACTTTTCCCTCTTCCGATACAGGTTCTCCAACAACAATCTATTATCCAGATATTAATGCAGGTATTCTTTGGACTGGTAGCTTTGGGGATTTTAAGCCTGAAGTTGGTGTTAGTTTGTATCACTTAAACACACCGGGAGAAAGTTTTTTTGGAACAGGAAATCAATTGAAGGTTAGGAAATCCTATTACACAATTGCTCGTTTTGATTTGAAAGGCAGACTGGATATTGCACCAACCATACTATTTACTGAACATGCACTGGCATCAGAACTTATTATAGGTATGGGCTTAACCTATGAAATTGGTAAAACAATGGGTGGTTTTCAGCATGTATATGGAGGATTATATTCTAGAAATGGAATTAAAAGAAATTTCGATGCTGCAATTATTCAGACCGGCATCTCATTAAGACATTTTGATATTGGTTTAAGCTATGATTTGAATGTATCAGAATTGAGTACAAGCACACATAATCAGGGGGCAATTGAATTTTCACTGGTTTATAAGAAAATAAGTTCGTTGGCATTTCAGAAATCTATTCCATGCGAACGCTTTTAATATTATTATCAATTGATTATTAATAAGAACATATCTGTTGCGTGGCTGTCAATTATTATTCTATGCATGTCTTTTTCTTCATTTGCACAGGAAAAACCGTCTAAGCTGAAGAAGAAAGCCTTGCTCTATGAAAGGTATGGAGATGTGTATGCCGCCATTGAAAATTATGAAAAATATATTCAACAATCTCCTAACAGGCCCTATACTAGTTTTCATTTAGCCCAACTATACGAAAGAATTCGAGATTATGAGAAAGCCAAAGAATATTATAAGATTGCTTATGATTTAAAGCCAAAGAAATATGCTAAATCATTGTTTCATTATGGTGTTATGTTAAAAATGAATGGTGAGTATGAACTTGCAAAAGAAACCTTGACAAAAGCACGGAAAAAACTAAAAGGAAAAGGCGAAAATGCTCTTTACCGTAAACTTGCACGTAAAGAAATTGATGGCTGTGATTTAGCTCTTGAACAGCTCGAAAAGCCATTAAATGTCCATATCAACAAATTAAATGAAACTGTAAATTTTGATCATATAGACTATTCCCCATTTCCCTTGAATGATTCGCTAATGATTTTTGCATCAGTTCGGGTAAATGAAGTAATTAGGTATTTAGATGATCAAACGAAGGAAAAAGAAATAAGCAGTTCGTTTTATCATGCCAAAAAGATCAATGATATCTGGCAAGGAGGATTTGAAATTAGCGACTCATTCAATATTCCTGGAGCTGATGTTGGCAATGGCGTGCTTTGCCCGCATGGGAATCGATTTTACTTTACAGTATGTAACCAAAATAGTGACAGCAAAAATAGCTGTGCAATTTATTATTCTGAAAAGAAAAAAGGGAAATGGCAATCTCCTAAAATGATCGAAAAACCGATCAATCTGAGGTATTACACATCCACACAACCTGCCGTTGCAATAGAGTCAAAAAGAGGTTATGAAGTGCTCTATTTTGCTTCCGATCGACCGGGAGGTAAAGGGGGCATGGATTTATGGTATAGCGTATTTAGCACCAAAACAAATGCTTTTTCAGCACCAAAAAATATGGGTGGTAAAATCAATAGCCCAGGTGATGAAACAACACCATTTTACGATCTGGAAAATCATCGATTATATTATAGTTCGAATGGTAAAACAAATATTGGTGGACTAGATGTTTTTAAATCAACCGGAGAGCTGAAACGCTGGGAAGAACCGGTTAATTTGGGTTATCCAATTAATTCCTGTGCCGATGATATTTATTATGTGCTGAATCCAGATAATAAATCGGAAGGCTTTTTGGTGTCCAATCGTACAGGAAGCAATATACTACAGAAAATAAGCTGTTGTGATGATATCTACTCATTCAATTATCCTGATTTTATCAATATTATTTTAAAAGGAAATGTAGTTGCAATTGAAGATACCGCAAAGGTTCAATACATAGAAAATCTGATTTCTGAAAGCCCTGATGCCGATATAATGACTGGAGTTCCTGCATTTCAAGCAGTGGTTAGCTTGTATCTAATAAGTCCCGATGAAGAAAATGTTGAGTTTTTAATTAAAAGTGATACCACTGATTTTGAAGGAGCCTACAGTTTTAAATTAGAAAATGGGAATAAGTATAAGATCAGGGTTTCAAAAGATGACTATTTCAGTCGCCAAAGGCAAGTTGAAACATATGAAATTACGCAGACTGACACATTAATTCGAGACTTGTATATTATTAAAATACCCGAGAAGCCATTGGTTATCAGAAATATTTACTATCCTTTCGACAAAAGCTACTTAACGGATAGTGCCAAATCTATTATTGATTCAACCATTCTTATTTTAATGCAGGATAATCCCAAAATTATTGCAGAAATAAGTTCGCATACCGATAGCAAAGGTGCACTTTCATATAATGAAAGATTAAGCCAACGAAGAGCCCAAAGTGTAGTTGACTATCTCATTAAAAATGGAATTGCCAAGGAAAGATTGCAAGCTAAGGGATATGGCGAAACTCAGTCCATCGCGCCAAATGAAAATCCCGATGGCAGCGATAATCCTAAAGGAAGGCAGAAAAACAGGCGCACAGAATTTCGCGTGATTGGTCTACTGCCCGAGTATTCTGAAATAATTTATGAGGAATAGAACGAGTTAATTGTCTCAGATCAAAATACCTGCGTGCACAATTCATTTCATTTTCGTTTAAATTCATATCTTTAGTTCCGTTTGAATATGAACTTAATTGAGTAAAATGAAAAAAATAGTCTTTATTAGTATTGCCTTAATTTTGTCAGTAAGCCTTTATGCATTGAAACCGGAAAGAGAATATGCAGTAACTCCAGCTGATTATGGCATGGATTATAATAATCTGAAAATTAAAACGTCAGATGGAATGATGTTACAAGCCTGGTTATTCAATGCAACAGATAAGCAGTCCAGAAAAGTGATTATTCTCAGTGATGATGGTGATGGAAACATGGCCGATTTAATTGAATTAGCCAGTAACTTTTTATCATTAGGGTATAATGTAGTAACCTACGATTATCGAGGATATGGATCGAGCGATGATTTCCAGATAAATACTAAATTCTTTTTGTATAGCCAGTTTCAAAAAGATCTGGAAGGAGTTATCGACTATATGAGAAGACATTATCCTTCCTTTAAAACAACACATCTTTTTGGCGTTGGACTCGGAGGAGGACTTTCACTGGGTATTGGAGCCAATCGGCCCGAAGTAAGTAAAATAATTGCCGATTCTCCATACATTACTTTTGAACTAACCGAAAAGAGATATATGGAGGTTTATGGCCAAAAAGTGATGATGCCATTAGGTTTTGACAAAACCTGGATGGAACCACTTTATGCATTAGAAGCAAAAGCAAGTGGCCTCACAGGTATTTTTCTCATTAGTGGAGAACTGGACGAATTATTCCAACCTGATGATATGAAAAGCCTGTATAAATTGCGCAAAAGCATCACAAAAATGTATGAAGTGCCAGGCGCTAAAAGAACAACCACCTTTGTTTCAGATAAAGGAGCCTATTTCAAGGAAATTCAGAAGTTTTTAGGATTGTAATAATTCCTACAATTTGATTGAAATAACAGGATTGGATATCGCGCTTTTTGTGATGGGTGGATTATTATTTTCCATCTTTAGTCTGATTGCTATTTTTTCAGCCATTGAAAACGAGTCAAGAGCTCGAAACAGATCTCTTATAATCGCTTTTTCATTATCAGCTATATTTGTTACTGCTGCCTTTCTTGATTCCTCTCCTTATTTTATAATAAGCTGGGCGCTATTGTCTTTGGTTATTCTTTCAGGGATATTGTTTACTGCACCTATTGATAAAAAACACAAAACAACTCCTGATTCTCCCTCTACCAGATATGATGAACGAGATTTGGTTTTTAGTCGTATGAATCTTGAAAAAGGGGATGGCAAATATGAGTCATACTATCAGAATAACCCCAAAAGCAAAACGCTAGATGATCATTGGAGAGAATTACCACCGCTTTTGTCTCCCCAAACAGCTTTTTTCCATTCGTTTTACTCAACAAGGGGAAGAGAAATTTTTGATGAAGTTGATTTGCTTTATGATAAAGTTGATGGAGACATTAGTCATGTCAAACAAAATTTAGACATTGATGAAATAACAAAGGAAGTGCATAAGTATGCCAAAAGGTTGGGAGCAAACCATGTGGCGGTAACAAATCTGAAAGATTATCACCTGTACAGCACCAAGGGAAGAGGTGAGAATTATGGAAAGGAAATACAAAGGCAACATGAGTATGCCATTGTTATGACCGTTGAAATGGACAGAACTTTAAACAAAACAGCGCCTCATGCCCCTACTGTTTATGAATCAGCCAAACGCTATTTGCAATCGGGAGAAATTGCAGTTGCAGTGGCTTCCTATATCAGGCAATTAGGCTATTCAGCACGAGCCCATATTGATGCAAACTATGAATTATTATGCCCTTTGGTTGGGCGTGATGCTGGTCTTGGAGAAATAGGAAGAATGGGTATTTTGATGTCCCCACAATTAGGTCCTCGTATGCGTATTTCTGTGGTCACAACATCTTTGGGTATAAAACCGAATAAACGAAAACGAGATCTGAGCATGTTGGAGTTTTGCCGCTATTGTAAAAAATGCGCTACAAATTGTCCTGCCAATGCAATTCCCCATACCGATATGAAGCAAATAGATGGTGTGAATAGATGGAAAATCAATCAGGATTCCTGTTTCTCATATTGGAAAAAAGTTGGAACTGATTGTGGAAAATGCATGGCTGTTTGTCCGTATTCGCATCCTGACAACTCTTTTCATAGAATGGTGAAGAGATTGATCAGGCGTAATATACTATTTCGTCAAATAGCTGTTTATATGGATGACTTTTTTTATGGGAAATACCCAAAACCCTATCCTATTGAAAAGCTTCCACAGGCATAATTACATTTAGTTTTAACTCCACACTCAACTTCCTATATTTGTATAAAATTAATTTATGAAAAGGCTATTTACATTAGCAGCACTTGCTTATTTCGTGTTTGGAATCTTTGTTTTATTTAGTAGTAAAGAACATGTACATAAAGGAATTGCTTTTGATGCATTGGAATCAGATGTGAATTTACAAGATAGAGTTAGCTGGGAATTGAATCGCTTAATTGATCCTTCCACAGGAAAAATACCTGCGAACATGACATTTAGAGAGATGAAGTTTGCAGAGCAATTACCCAAAAACTATGGAATTGGAACCTATAGAGGAGACGTCTGGGTAAATCGCGGGCCATTCAATATTGGTGGACGCACACGAGCCGCAGCATTGGATATTGAAAACGAAAACATTCTATTTGCTGGTGGTGTATCGGGAGGATTGTGGCGCTCAATTGATGCTGGATCAAGTTGGAGTAAGATTACACCTTCCAACCAATTTTTAAGTATAAGCTCTTTAGCTCAAGACAAAAGAATAGGAAAAACCAACACTTGGTATTATGGAACAGGCGAAGCTTATGGAAATTCAGCTAGTGGATCAGGTGCATATTTTTATGGGAATGGTGTTTATAAATCGATTGACAAAGGATTGACATGGACACAATTGGAATCAACAGTTTCAAATAACACCACTGATTTTGATCCGTGGGATATTACATGGAGAATTCAAACTGATCAATCAAATGATACTCAGGATGTGGTTTATGTCGCAGCGCTAAGACGACTTTATAAAAGTATTGATGGTGGTCAAAACTGGAATTTAGAATTAGGAGGTGCTTCAGGTTCATATTTTACAGATGTTGCTGTTAGTTCAACAGGAGTTGTTTATGCAACGATGAGTAGCGATGGAAACCAAAAGGGAATTTGGCGGTCGGAAGATTGTAGTAATTGGGTGAATATTTTGCCTTTAGATACATTTCCTGCCGAATATGAACGCATTGTTTTAGAAATTGATCCGAATAATGAAAATGTGGTTTATTTTTTAGCCCATACTCCTGGTTTTGGCAAGTTGTCGCTTAACTATAGGGGAAATGAAGACTGGAATAGCTTATGGAAATATCGATACATCCGTGGAAATGGAGCTGATAGCAATGCTATTTGGGAAAATCTTTCGGAGAATATTCCTTCAACAGGCACGGCTAGTTTCGATAATTTCAATGCACAAGGCTCTTATAACTTGGTAGTTAGAGTAAAACCAGACGATTCAAATATGGTGTTTATTGCTGGGACCAATATTTATCGATCTTCAGATGCTTTTACAACGTCTAATCATACGGTTCAATTGGGAGGCTATGGTGTTCA
>JABINZ010000127.1 GCA_018698135.1 Bacteroidota bacterium | reverse complement strand
GACTGCATTTGCACTATCACAATCCAATAGTTGCAAATCGTAGTTATTGGCTACATTCGAAATCGAGTTTAGAAAGGTGTTTCCATTAATAACAACTCCATCATTATATGCTATTTGAACAGAACTGCTGTAAGCACTATCGAAAATATTTCCAATAATTGTTGTTCCGCTTTCATGGGTGCTGGTTGTTCCATGGAATAACATATTATAGGTGCCAAATTTTACATAATTATATAGAAACGAATTACTATCGTCAACACCTTGATCCGACCATATATTAATACCTGTTGCATTATTTGTGGTAACATAGGTATTAATCATTTGACAGTTTGTAAATGTATTGTGGTGAGAGCCATTTAAAATATGTACAACTTCTGAGATATTGTTGCTTCCAGTACGCAAAAAGGTCATCCCTTTAAAAGTAACATAGTCGGCTCCAACTAGTTGAACCGCAGCATTATTGTTTCCTGTAGCGGTACTTGATGGGAGTTCGATAACAACCAGTGAACTATCGTTATTTGTGCTTTTAAAAGTTATGGGACTTGTCGCACCCATACCCGGTAATTCGGCCAATGTTATTTGTTCATAATAATGCGCATCATCAACATTAATGACAACCGATCCACAAATGCCGCGTGATGTCATGGCCGATATGGCATTGTTAAAGGATTGAAAATCATTTGTGCTCGATTGGCCAATGGAATAATTCCCTGACATCCCAGCATATCGGGTTACATACAAGGTATCGTTTTGGTTATTACCATCACTCACATTGTTTGGGTTTTTAGTCCATATTTTGAAATTATATGCTGTATTGTGAGCAAATGTGAAGTTCCCTAATTGTATTAATGAGGATGAACTACCCGGATCAACCGTACCCGACCATGAATAGGAGGAGGGGGTGTTGTTATTAATTTGCCATTGAATGATTAGATTTTTCAATGTGTCGTATCCATAATTTTGAAAAATGATTTTAATATTATTCAAGCCTGCACAGAATACATAAGGACTGTCTAAACTGGATATTCCTGCATCGTTGGCAACTGGATAAAACTCGTCAGCACCAATATCAGGTGTTGTTGCATGGCGGGTATCATCGTCAATATCATCACCAACCCGGAAGTATGGAACCGCTTTCCCATTTAGTCCAATGCTGGAAACATGAAGATCGCTATTGCTGATATAACCTGGGTCAATATTCAAGGAATTTGCATCCAAACTTGTTCCTGAAATCCAAGCACTTAGGCTACTATAGGATGTTGAATTCATTTTTCCCAATACGGAACCCGTTGCATAGCAATTGTTATTTACAACTGTATCCAAACCCCCATTGGTGCTAGGAAAATCATATACTAAACCCCCTCCCTTATTAATGAGATTATTGTTTTTAACATTTACATAGGTGTTTGTATAGGTTGCATTATGATGAATAACTGCACCTGCTGCTAATGAATTTGTAATTAAAAAATTATTGTAATACAAATCAAGGTAACTGATTCCATACATGGACATACACGTACATGAACTTGTTCCTCCTGCATTATATATCCAATTGTTATTGATTAAATTGGGTGCTGATGCTGTTCCTGTGACGCTAACAAATACCAATCCTCGCACAACCTGAGCATTGGTGGCCAGCATATAAATTTTGTTTTTTGTAATGGAAAGTGTTGGTGAGCTTTCAATACGAATAGCGTATGAAATATAGTGTCCCTGTCCTGAGCCAAAATCGCCCATGCTAAATATATTTCTTTCTATTTGCAGCCCGGTTTGTTGGGTCACATACACACCAATACATCCCAGGGTGTCGAAACTATTTCGTGATATTGAATTTCCTGTCGAAGCAGTTGTGGAATAGATGCCGTTGTAACCGTAAATCATTTTATTTTGAAAAAACTGATTGTAATCGGCATTGCCAGAAAGAAAAATTTGTGCTCCAATTCCTGTTGTCCATCCGGTTGTTACATTACTGGGCAGTTTTCTGGTTTTCATCCAACAATTGGTAATGCTATTGTAATCAGCACTATTCAGTAATTGAATTACAGTATAATAGGCACTATTGCCTGTTCGTTCAAATCCTATTTGGTGAAAATTAATATAATCAGCTCCATCCAGCATCAATACATAATCATTGGTAGTGGCTGTTCCTGATGCAAATTGCAGAACACAAGCTGTACTATCTCCTCCTGCTGACTTAAAAGTGATGGAATTAGAGGCTGAAGCACCTGAAATAGCTGTAAGCTTAAATTGTGTATTGCTATAAATCGTATCATAGACTGTAAAAACAACAGAACCACTAACACCTGATCCCTGTGCTGTACCTCCATCTGAACGTGTTCCTGAAATGAGGTCACTAGCTACTGATGCCCAGTTTTGATAATTTGTACTGCTTGCTGAAGCGAGAGGATTTAGAGTATAATTACCACTCAATTGTGCATTTGAAGAAAAATGAATTAACAACAGACAAGATATGCCTATAAATACTTTAAAGAGAATCCCATTATAGTGTTTCATAATGCTAAGTGTTAAAACGTTTATGTAAAAAGAACAGTGGAGAAAAAACAGGAGTGAATCGCGGCCTTTAGATTCTGCTGATAAATTTAAGCATTATCCGATTATTTTAAGTGAAATTAGCGAAGTTTCTTTAACTGAATTGTAAATTTTTGTTTAGGGGGCAGCTATTATGGCAACCTGAATATTGCATTATTAAATAAGTTTTCAGTAAAATGTAATTACTTACTATTATTTACCTCAACAGCCATTTGTTGTGATCAATAACTATTCGCTCAAAATCAAAATTAAAATTATTCCCATCCGTTGTAATAATTTGATTGGCTATTGGCTTTAATGCTAAAAAACTTTTTTTTAAGGTGTCTGTCCTCAAGTCTTGAATAAGAATAAACAGTCCGGGAGTGAGGTGTTTTCTCAGACTAATGCTTTCACAAATGATCATGGCATTTGGAGGAATTTTTGATTGGAGAGAATTGAATGCCTGAGGAATAAGTTCATCTGCAGCTCGAATATAATATACCTTTGCTGCACCAGCAATCAGCATTTTGGACGTATCCTTTTGTCCATCTTTATTGGTTTCTTCATACACTTCATAATTGGATTCGAGATTAAGATGAGTACCATGAAACTGATCTTCACCGGGCTGAATAGAACTTACTTTTAATCCAATGATGGAGAATTGAGCTTTGTATTTTTTTATCAAATTAAGAATAAGCGTTGTTTTGCCTACATTTCGATTGCTGCCTCCGACTAGTAATAAATTTGGATAATGCAGCATAATTAACTTTTATAAAATTTAACAGCAGATGCTTTGAATGAAACCCATATTTTTTGTTCTTCAACTAAGTTAAGCTTTTGATAGGATTCTTTAGAAACTGATACAGAAAGACGTACACCAATATCACAACAAACTTCAACACCAAAACGAGAAGGAATTATTTCAGTGATTTTGGCTTCAAAATTATTAGATGCCGATGACTCTAGTTTTTGATCGGAAAGAGTAATGTCTCTATCACGAATCATGGCGTGTCCGTTTCCATTTTCCATACCACTCAGTAATAGAAAACTCAAATCGGGGTTAATAATTGCAATTCTTGTTTCCTGTCCTTGTTGACTTTTTAAAGTAGCTGGATAGAAGTTTTTTACCCCGCGCAAATTAGCAACAAACCTCGATTTTGGATTTTTAAATACTTCTTCAACCGTACCACTTTGTATCATTCTTCCATCCTGAATAATGCCAACATGTTTTGCCAGTGTAAAGGTTTCTTCAAAATCATGGGTAATGTGAATAATGCTTAATCCCTTTTGATTTAGTTTGCGCAAAAGAGAACGCAATTCAATTTTTAATTGCACATCTAATGAAGAAAGAGGCTCATCCAATAGCAGAATTTCTGGTTTTAAGGCAAGAATTCTGGCTAATGCCACACGCTGTTGTTCGCCTCCGGATAAGGTTGAGGGCTTGCGTTTTAGCAAGTCAACTATATTCATTTCTTGCGCTAAATCCTGAATAACAGCTTTTTTTTCAGATGAGGATAAACCTTTGTTTTTTAAAGGATAAGCGATGTTTTCAAATACAGATAAATGTGGAAATAAAGCGTAATCCTGAAATAACAAACCAATTTTTCGATGTTGAATTTTATGGTTGCTGATATCTATGTTGTTTTTAATAAGCTGTCCATCATCTGCATTAATCAATCCTGCAATGATTTCTAGGAGGATTGATTTTCCTGCTCCAGATTCGCCTAACAATACAAAATAATCGTCTTCAGAAACTGTAAAAGAAATATCTTTTAAGTTGAACTCACCCAGCTTTTTCGATATGTTTTTGAGTTCTAGCAATTTAGTTTTTTTGTATGTTTTCCTTGGTTAGTAAGCGTAATCCAATAAATATGATAAGGGTAACTGCGATAAAAATAATGGCAACAGGCTGTGCATATTTTAATCCAAATGCTCCAAATCGCTCCCAAATTAGAATGGGCGTAATCATAGGATAGTAGGCTATAATGACTACCGCTCCGAACTCACTCATTCCACGGGCAAACATCATAATCATACCGGAAATAATGTTTCTCCAGGCTAATGGTAAGGAAATAGTGAAAAACACTCGGCTAGGGGAGGCACCTAAATTTAAGGCTGCTTTTTCTAGTCGCTCAGGCACTGCTGCAAAGCCATCTCTGGCTGAATTGATTAAAAAAGGAATGCTTACAAAAGCCATGGCAATAGATATTCCTATAGGACTACCAATAAAGCTTAATCCAACTGAATCAGCCATTTGGCCTAAGATTGATTCTCTAGAAATAACGCCTAAAATGGCAATACCTGCTGCTGTATGTGGAATGACTATGGGGAGATCAATGATTCCTAAAACCAGTTTTTTAAGCGGAAAATTTTTCCTTGCTAATAAATAGGAAAAGGGAATAGCCGCTATGGCAAAAAAGAGGGTGGCTCCCATAGCTGTGAAAATCGTTAGCCAAATACTTTGATACACTTCTTTTTCTACTAAAGTGTCACGTATGATTCCGGGTGAAGTGGAAAGGAAAAGACCCGCCAAAGGGCCTACAATAAACAACAAAACCAAGCCTCCTAAAAAGGCGAATACCAGATTTCGAATGCTTATTTGTTTTCTCATTGAATTAACCTAACAGGTTTGCTATTTGTTTTCTGATTCAACCTAACAGGTTTTTATCAACCAGTTAGGTTGATAAATCAGATGCAAAGATAAAGTGTTTTTAATGCTTTTTAAGGAAAGTCTCATCTAATCAAAATCAATAAACTTTTGCCCGTTCTTCTCTATTATTGCTTGTCCGCTTTCAGAAAATAGAAAGTCAAGAAACAGTTGAGCAGCACTTAGGTTCGTAGAGTTTTTAAGAGTAGAAATTCCATAAATCATGGCTTTTCCAACTTGGGTAATTAGTTCTCCGGGCTTCTTTCCATTTATTTCTATACTTACAGTATTATAGAATTTATTTAAATCTGGATTGCTCAAATTAATAGAATCGGCAAGTTCAAGGTATGGAAATCCAAATTGTTCAGCTATCGATTTATACTCAAATACATAGTCCAATTCGCCAATTTCCAGTAAGGCTATTAAATCAGATGCTTTTGGGCGGATATAACGGCTGTCTTTATCTATTAATTTTTCTGTTATTCCTGAATCTAGGTAATATTTTTCAGCAAGCTTCATACACAATATAGTTCGGTAGCCACATGGATCAGAGTTTGGATCAGAGCGTCCAAATTTCACCTGTTCATCTTGTAATACTTCATACCAATTGTTTGCAGTAATTTTTGACGCGAACCTGGATTTCTCATGAAAAACAATCACCATTTCGTTGGTGGCAAAATGAATGACCGAATCGGCATATTTTGGAATCAGGAAGTCTTCAATAACTTTATAATCTGCTGAGGCAATAATATCGCAATCTCTTTGTAAGTCAGTAATCTTTCGAGCACATCGAATGCTGCCAGCTGCTTCTCTAACCACATCGATGTCAGGATGAAGCCTTTCAAACTCCTTTTCCAATTCAAGAAATGGAACTGATAAGCTTCCTGCATGGAAGATAATTAAATCAGTTTTTGATTTGGATTTCGTTTGTTGGTTTTGGCAGGAGGAAAAGAAAAGTACAAGTAGCAAGAACAGTTTAAATAGCTCACCACCAAGGCGCAAAGGCACAAAGAAAACACGCAGGAGTTTTGTGCTAAACTTAGTGGCTTTGTGTCTTCGTGGCATATTATTTTTAAACAGATATATTTACTTCTTCAAAAGAGTTTGACTACTTATTTCCTGATCAAAGTTAATCATCCTAGCAATTAATTTTACTTTATTTAGATTTCGTTTGTTGGTTTTGGTAGGAGGATAAGAAAAGTACTAGTAGGAAGAACAGCTTAAAATAGCTCACCACCAAGGCGCAAAGGCACAAAGAAAACACGAAGGAATTTTGTGCTAAACTTTGTGGCTTTGTGTCTTCGAGGCATATTATTTTTAAAGCAGAAATATTTATTTCTTCAAAAGAGTTTGACTACTTATTTCCTGATCAAAGTTAATCATCCTAACAAAGTAAATTCCTTTTTCAATATCAGATAAATCTACAGAAGATTGCTTTTGATTTAATTTGTAATTTTTTATAAGCTGACCACTTGAAGTGTAAATTGTAAACTCCTGAACATCATTTGCGTATAAAATATCTACCACAGGATTTGGGTAAATTGACGATTCTATTTTTGATACATTCTCAAAGCCTGTATTAATCTTAGTTCCCAGAATAAAAATATCATCAATTTTGCCAGTTCCATTGGCCGCTATAAGGCTGCCATCTGAGGCTGTATCGCTTACCATAATCCAACGGATTCTAACACTTACTTCATCATTACAATTCGTAGGTAAACCAACTGAAAGAACTCCGGATGTCCAATCGTTTTGAACATTAACAATGGCATTTGCAACATCTGTCCAAACAATATTGTCTAAACTGTATTGTAGTTTGAAATCTCGTGGCCCTGGATTATTTCCTCCAGATGTTTGTTTCGATAACACCAATATATCCTTATAACCTTGTGTCATTGTACGAATTTCCCAGCCTTTGCTATTTGCACCATTATTCCAAGCTGTTGCTTGTGCAGCTTTGGTTGTTAAACCATTTTTTGAAAACGTAATTTTGTCTGTGCCACCAAATGTGTGAATTGAATAAGCTGTGTAAATTCCATCATTGGCATTGCTATCCATATCAGTTCCTGTTGGAAATGTCCAGGCGCTTAGTGTGTCTTGTGCGTTTGCAGAGCTCAATATTCCAAAGAAACCTCCAATTAAAATTAATAGTATTTTTTTCATTGTTATTAGATTTTGTATTGAATTGATAATAGTACAAATCGACCAATAGATTGATTGCCTTTTCGGTCTAAGTATTTTTGATTTAATATGTTTTGAATATCCAGATTGGTGGAAATATGATTTCCGAAGTTTCGGGAAAAGCGTAAATCAATCAGATAATATCGCTGCAGCTCAAATTCGTTTAAATCGTCAGCGAATTGCTTGCCTATTAAGTTATAACTCACACTTGTGTTAACAATTTTATTGTTCCAACAAATGCTTGAAAATACTTGTTGAAAGGGGGTTTCTGCTAAATATTTACCGACTAATGAGCTATTTGTTTGTTGTTCATCATCCTTATAGGCTGAAATTATTGGTTGACTAAATGTGTAATTTGCCTGAAAATTTAAAGCTTTTGAAAATGTGTAGTTCAAATCAATTTCAAAACCGCTAATCTCAACTTCAGCAATATTTCTTCTCTTATAAATCTGTCGATATGTATCGTCTCCCATATCAATGGAATCGCCTGTTTGCAATAAGTACAAAAAGTTTTTGCCAAAAGATTTATAGAAACTGGTCTTAATGTTTATTTTTTTTGATGGATTCAGCGAAAATCCTGCTTCATAATTAGTTAAAGTTTCTGCTTGCAATTCAGAATTGGCAATTTTAAAGCCTTTGGATATTTTTCCTGAGCGAACAAGATCATCCGTTTTAGGCGGCATAAAACCTTTGGATACAGATGCATAGAAAGAGTTACTCTTCCAGAATTTGTATCTGAAACCAACTTTTGGACTAAATGACTGCCAGTTTTTAGTGCTGTATTTTTCTGATTCATTGTCAATGAAACCTGTTTCTCCGGTTGGATTTTCTACACCAAAAGCGCCATCAGAAAATACTACATGATCGAAACGCAGACCCAAATTAAAACTGAGCTTATTTTTCCAAAGACTGAATTCGTCTTGGGCATAGATGCCGGCAAAAAGCATATTCCCTTGATAATTGAGGATGTCAGTGGTCGTTCTGTAAATCACTTTCCCATCATATAAACCTTCTTTCAGATCGATTCCTGAAGTGACTATGTGATTTTTGAAAAACCTGCGATTGACTTTTAAAAACAATCCAATATCGTCCTTTTTATGAAAGGTTTCACTCAGTTTATACAGCTCGGTATTGTTGATGTTTTCATTCAATCGGTAATAGTTTTCTTGATGGGCAAAGGCTACAACATCAATTTGTGTTTTGCCAAAAAGACTGGAATAATTTAAACTGTTTTGGAGCGTGTTAAACTTCTCAAAACTACCCCTTGGCTCGTAAAACTCATTTCCACTAAATCGGATATCATCGTAATAAAAGAAGTTGTTTTCGATGTGACTGGAAGGACTTAATTTTGAACCTACTTTAATCGAAGCTTTGGTTTCTCGAATACTTAAAGGAGCATCATACCAATCCAATAAATTATCTGGAGTTACGAAATATCCGTCACCTTTCTTATTCGATACATTAAAGCTCCAGTACAGATTCTTTTTGTTAAACTCATGAAGATTGGACACGGTAATTCGATGTGCCGAAGTATTGAAATTACCAAAACCAAACTCCGCTTCAGCGCCCAACCCACTTTCAGGAGAATTTGTAAGAATATTGATAACACCACCCATGGCATTCATTCCATAAATCGCACTTGCTGGTCCTTTGATAATTTCTATTTTTCGAATATCCTGAACCGGAATCATATGCCAATTGATTGTTCCCCCTGATGCATGATTTAAAGGCACTCCATCAAGAAGAATTAGCGTTCGGGCACTACTGCTCAAACCTCTTAAACTCACACTAGCATTGCGTGAAAAAATACCGCCACTGCGGTTGACATATATACCTGAGACACTTTGTAAATAATTGTCGGTATTGCTTGCTGATTGAGATTTAATTCTTTCTTCATCTATTACATCTACACGAGCAGGAATCATTGAAACTTCCTGTTTGTTTCGGGTGGCTGTAACAACATAGGTGCTGGAAGTAAATGCGCTGGGTGACAAAGGGAAGGAGTAAGTATTTCCTATGCTTAAATCAATTTGCTGATTGAATTCTGTAAACCCAACATATGAAATATAAACAGACAACTTATTCGATTCAATTTCCTTGAGAAAAAAAAAGCCGGTATCATTACTCAGCAAGCCTCTATTGAGTTCTTTGATGTAAATATGGGCATGTTGAAGTGCTTCTCCTGTTTCAGCATTTACAACTTGACCAATCAAATTGTTTTGAGCATATGTGAAACTAGTAGCAAGTAGCAGGATTAATGAAAATAACCATTTCTTCATTACTCTTGAATTTTCATATCCATATGAATGTATCCGGAATCTTTCCCTGATATATCAATTACTCTGAACAAACCCAAGCGGGAAGTTTTGTCAGCAAAACTGTAAACTTGACCATTCACCAATTCCTTTGCTTTTCGTTTGCCTTCTTCAACACCGTAAGCAATAATTAATAAACTATCGTTGCTAATGGCATCAAAAGTTGCTTTAGGAACTTCAAATATTTTGTAGCGCGTGGTATTTCGAACGGCCCAAAAATCAAATTTATAGGCAGGTGTGGCACCTGTAAAAATATCTGGTTCTACATTGGCGCCAGGAGATGCCATGGTATGGTTTTCTGGCCCATAATAGTAAAATATATCAATGTTTTCTTGATTGTTATAGGCTTCGGCTAATGTATAAGTACTGAAATCGCTAAGCGAAAGAAAACTTTTGGGATCAGGATTTAATCGGCCTTTTAAAACAATCGAATCAAACGTAAGAATAGGAGAAAAGTCGTTGAATGTGCTTTTTTTTAATACAAACGAAATGGATTGTTCAGCACCATCTCGATCCCGAATAGTAAATATCCATTTTTCTTCTTCAGCCTGACTTTTGCGAAGCAGATAGTCGTATTCAAAATAGTCGGTATTGAAGCTGGTATCAAAGGCTGTTACCAATACTCCAGTATCGACCTGGATCAAGATATTGGTGATATTTACAAGTGCTTTCTCGGCAATAATTCCAACTTTGAGTAATTTCCCGAATGCAACAGTTGAATCGGTTGTAATATAAGCTGGACTTTTTTTGAACTCGATATGAGGAGGTAGATTAATGGGACTTTCTCTTTTACAAGAAAGCAGAATAAGGCTGAGAATTAAGAATAAAACCAAATTTTTGATCATGCTATTTTTTTGTATCGATATGCAAAGCTATGCATATTGCTATTTTTAAAACATATCTAAGGAAAATAAATTTGAAAGAAATTATGATTTCTTTAACAAATGCTTGATTCCCAAAGCTGTGAGGCTACCTAAGCCACCAAACATAAAGTGTGTTAAAATAGGAGTTAGATATCCGTGACGGAAAGACATATACGGAATATGCAAACTAAAATGCAGGAATAAACGGCTTAGTGGAATACTCATATAAGCGAGACCTCCAATAAGTACCAAATACCACATTTTGGTTTTAAGCAATTGATTTCTATAAAAGATATCCAAGGTTAACCCAGGGAGTAAATAGATAAGAGCAATAAAAGGATCTTTAAAACCAAGAATTGGGAAGAATAGGAGTGAAGCCACACCTAGTGAAGAAATGCTGGCGGCCCATGGTAATTTAGAAGATGTACGTCCGGCAAGAATAAGTGCCATGAAAATAACACCATGATGTCCGGGTATGCCTAATCCTAAACGCAATCGGGCATGCAATACAATACCCAACATACCCAATCCGAGCAGCATCAGTACTTCTAACAAAATAGAATAACTACGAGACTGACCTAATGAAATGCTTTGAGACTGTTTCCCACTGGTATTTTCCATAATTGCTGACCTCCTCAACTAGTAGCGTTTTTTTATGATTTTTCAAAACGGGTCTAACCCAATCACCTACAAAAATATAGTCTGCATCCTCTGCAACAACACCTTCGAAGTTTGCAATATTATCAATATCTATCATTCTGGACAACTCCCAGGAAGAATAAATTCCACTTCGTAAATTTCGTAAGCCTTGTAACCAAACAAAACGTCCATCATTTCCTGTAGAACGTAAGGCAACAGCAGCAAATGCGCCAATAATTCCATCTTTGGTTCCAGTATATCCTTCTAAAAAAATATCCTGACCTTCAATTTGTGCTTTGACTTTATCCTGACTCAGTACTTCGCGTTTTGCAGCTAAACCAAATTTTCGATGTTCTTTGGTGAGCTGTGATGGTTTTACAACACAAAGTCCAGCATCCGATCCTATTTCCGCTTCTCTTTTTAGAAAATCTTCAGATATCTGTATAACCTTATCTATTTCAGCAGCATCAACCTCAATACAAGCTGAACTATTTTGGGAAGTATAAGGAATATCATCATGTACATATAACTGATGGCGTGTGATTCCTTTTAACCGACCGATCTTTTCTTTTTCAATAAGCTCTCCCAGTTGGCGCGATTTAAAACCTGTTCCCCGACTTTCTTTATTGTCTGTATCGTCTATGCCAATGTATATGATCATTTCAAACCCAAATATGCTTGTGATAACTGCTGCAAATTAAGAAGAAAATTGTAGAGTAAATGCTGCAAAAAAAAAGATACATTTTAATGCAATTAATAAGTGAAATATTTCTTTCCAAACTTATAACCACCCTCAAACTCGATGAAAAGAGGCAAATAATAGCGAATACCAATTTGGTGTCCTGTGATTCCTGTAATTTTTTCTCCTGCAATTCGGAAATTGTAGCGATAAACTATTTCTGTTCCTGCCAGTGCTAATCCCAAAGAAGGACGAAATCCCCAAACATTTACTACCGTTTTATAGTAATTGAAATCAAAGCCAAATACAATTCCTGTTGAAGAGGAAAATCCTAAACTGCCTCCATGTATTTTTTCAAAGGGGTTGAAATGATAGCTTGCATAATACGATATATATGGTTTTTTAAACCGCTTTGGGGCATTTATATTGAATGCTGCAACACTTCCTTTTAGTCCTCTCCCAACTCCAATTTCAATCATATTACTAAAGCCTTGGTAACCTACGATAGGACCAAATGAAGCTGGGAATCTGACAAAAGTTTTTTGAGAGTAGCTATTTGAAGTTATAAATAGAAGGATTGTTAGTAGAAGCTTGCTTTTCATGATTTTGTAAAAAACGATTAGTTGCTTCGATTATTGCAGAGTGGCAGACTTATTCAGGTTTGTAATAGAAATGAAAGGAGTTTTATAGTGAAAAGGTGTTATTTTAAAATAGTAGAAGAAATCTAAATCTCCAAAGTTTTGATATTCAATGCTTCTTTACGTGACTTGATTTTAAGCTTTCCATAAATATTACTAACATGTGATTTAACTGTGCTCATGCCAATATTGCATTGATCGGATATTTCCTGATTGCTTAATCCTTGCTGAATCAGAACCAGAATCTTTCGCTCCTGTATGCTTAAGTTATTTAGCGATTTTGATTTTTTGTTTGGAGACATTTTTAGGATACTTAATAAATAACCCAAAACAATACATCCAATGGCGAGTAAAACAAATAGAAATGTATGGTATTTCGATTTTGAAGGCATTTGGTTTCGGAATGCAATGAAATAGGTTGATTTATCAGACTTCCATTTTTTAGTGAATTTGGAATAATAATCCTTATACAAGGGGTAGTTGGATTCGAATTTACTTTGATATATAGCGTATAAAGCAATCAGTGGGTGATGACTTGTATCGGCAATACTTCTGTATTTTTCGTTTATAGCTTTGCTGATAAATTCCTTTTTAAGGCTTAAGCCATACAAACTCATGCTATCAATGTAATTTGCCATATTATCAATGTACTGAAATGAACTATTAATGGGTGAAGCTTCAAATACAATATCGTTGAAAATTCCTGAGTTAGGCGAACTCTGGACTTTAATTTGAGATTGCTTGTTTGCAATAACAAAGAAGTGATTTTCCTCACTGCCTCCAATAATAAGGGAGGCAGGAGGATCTCCTTTTTTGACCACATGTATCCGGTACAGATTATCCTCAGCTGATAGAAAATCCAGTTTGAAAAAAAATGCTCCTGTAGAATCTATTTTCGTTTCTTCAATGATACTTTCATTCGACATGGAATACATTTCATTGAAATTTTCGATATACGATAAATAGAGCTTAGCATCCCAGATAGTATCAATTGATAACTGCCCTGAAATATATCCTTTATGTTGAATTTTCTGGCTAAAGCCAGCCGTTATCGTAACAAAAAACAGTATGCAAAAAATAGGGATTATACTTTTGATTTTGGAAAACATGGCAATAAAACGTTAGTTGTCCTTATAAGATTGTGTGGATTGTATGTTGACTGCTCCTTCTGCTTTATCAGGGATTAGTTTAATGATCCATTTACCTTGTATAGGTTCATTAATTATTTTATTAATATTGCCTTTAACGTGCTCTTCTTTCTGATTTTCCTTATTGTTTTTAGTTGTTTTAATTTGACTCCCAATCGAGAACTTTCCTTGTTTTTCTCCAGTTGGATCAACTATTTCAATGGATAATTTTCCTTTATTAATGGCGCTTTGTATATTCAGTTTTAGCAGTATTGTTTTCTGATCAACAAGAATTATAATTTCTTCAGTTTCGGAATCTCCAGATAACATAATTGATCTGCTAACATCCATTGCCGTGTTTTGGCCACATGTAAAAAAAGGAAGCAGAGTAAGTATAAAGAATGTTGCTGTCATTGAAATCAATAGTTTTTTCATAATTGTAAATTTAAGAATTAAAAAATATTTCAAAACAAAAGTATGTCTGAATGAAATGGGGAAAAAATAGCAAGGGTATGAAAGAAGAATGAAAAATGGGGGGTAAATGGACTTAATAGTGGGATTTTTGGATGAATTAATGAAAAAGCTTGTTTTTCTATAGCAGAAAACAAAAAATTACTAATGAATTATAGACAAAAATCGCCAAACAAAAAGCACTACGCCCAAAATTAACAATCCAACTCCTGACAGGACAATGATCAGCATTCGTTTTTTCTCTTGTTTTGTTTGTGGTCTAATTTTGCCTTCTTTCTTGTATTTGTCTTCGACTGCTACTCCGACTGATACACCAATTGCCACACCAATTGCTGGTCCAATACCTATCATGATAAAAGTTTCAGAAATAAATCCAAATGCAATTGTAATAAGAGTGAATATGGCCATGCTTATACCAATCCATAGACCTATAAAGTGGCCTTCGCGGTATTGTTTTGGAGGATCAGTCATTTGATTCTTTTGAATTATAAAGATATGAAAATTCATTTGAATGTAATTATTTGAAAATCTCAGATGAATATTTCAAAAGGTAAAAATTACTTTGTTGTATTTTTTGTTGAACTGTAAGTAGAGAAAAATGAGTATTGCAATAGCTCCACCGATGAGTGTAGCATAAATATCTTTGATGTCATATACTCCTTTTGGAAGTATTGGCTGCATGATTTCATATACTATATAGCCAATGATTAGTAGAGTAATAATGATAAAGCTTTTTTTAATTTCAGCATTAACAATAGCTAAAGAGAAAAATATTTGCACAATAATACCTCCTAAATTCCCAATAGTATCGGCAAAACCGAAGTCATTGATATCATTTGTATATATGTATGGTCTATAGATGCCTCTTAATGTTTCTGTAATGAAAAAGAAAGCTATAGCCAAAAGTATATAGGCAATCCTCCTTTGATCGATTACTCTTAGTTTGTGCTTGTCGACAAAAAAAATATCGGTTTCTTTCATAATCAATTTTAAGTTAAAAGGTAAGTATGAATTCATCGATACTTACCTTTTGAAAAAACGCTGGTAATAACTAAAAAGTGATATATATTTTTCGGTTAATTATTTTTTGCTCGGTTTCTATTCTCAAAATCAGAGCTCCTCTATCAAATTCACCTAAGTTGATTGTAACATAATTGGAGTTTGAATTAACGGTTTTATATAATTGACCATTTAAATTATACAATTGAATCGTTATGATTTTTGAATCTGAAGATATAATGCATTGATTGTTTGATGTTGAAACAGATATATCTTCTTTTGCATTTTCTTTGATTGCTGAAAGTTTGTTGAGAGAGAATGGTGCAGAAGGAGCGGATAAGGCGTTTTCAGGATTGTCTAACAACCGTCCAAGACTTAAAACCTTAACAACATATTCTTCGCCAGTTTTAATACATTCTCCATCAACATCTTTCGTATTCTCATCCAGAAAAAATGAATAAGGATTTGGACCAGGATAAACTTTGGTGACGTTACCTACAGGAACATTTGTCGCTGCTAAAAGATCAATACTACCTATTGCTGAAGATTTAATAACCAAAACCCGATAATGACTTAAAGCAATCTCATCTTGCGGGGGGCTAAATGAAATCTGCAGGTCCCTTCCGTCACCAAAATCAAACTCATCGCTAACCTCTAATTTTTCAACTGTTTTTATAGGAATACCTTGACCCGTAAGCATGGGAATGTCGGGTAATTCCATATATGCATAATCTCTGAAAACCATGTATTTGCCATCTGGAGAAACAAAAAGTCGAATCCAACCATACAACTGCCCCTGATCGGATTGCATTCTGAATCCAACGAATCTATCGTCAGATAAATATCGCCATAAACCATGATGGCTTAAAACTCCTCCTGTAATAACCCAAACATACAAAGCCAAGTTGTCTTCAAATATTCCCCAACTTTTACTGCCATCAAAAAGTAAGGTGTTAAAAGCTAGAGGTTTGGGGTAAAAATGGCCGCTTTCTTGTCCAACAATCTCATTCATCCCCATGTGGTGAATAACATTGATTTGAGCTCCTTCGTTAGGCCAATTGGCTAATACTGTATCATGTATTAATCTAAAATCAATTGAGCCGTTGCTATCCAAGTCAAGGTTCAAATGATGAACACCTTCCAGTCTGATATCTGGCTCAATATCTACATATTTTACTTGACCGTTAACCTGAGTATACAGAACAATGAAAAGAATAATACTGAATATATAAATGGTTTTCATGATATTCTATTGAAGAATAAGTTTCCCAGTTTGTGATCCCAAATCAGTTTCAATGCGATAAATATATATGCCTTCTGGAAACTCATTGCCATTGAAAAACTCAATATAATTTCCTGCTTTCTTATTCTCATCGACTAAAGTTTGTATGAGCTTGCCATTCAGATCAAAAATCTGCACTTTTACCTGACTGTTATTCAGTAATTGATAACTGATATTTGTTGCAGAGCTGAAAGGATTTGGATAGGCTTTAAATTCTTCAACATTTCTTAGAGTTAACTCATTTCCTGTTGAAATTGATGCTGGAAAAGCAACATTGTCAAGAGCCAATACCGTGTATGGAGATGCAATAACTTGTCCCGAACTATTAGTCGCCACATCTGTCATAAATACAATTTGAGCCATATCCGGAGTTTCTCCTGATTGATAATATGAACTTAATGATCCAGAGATTCTTGCCCATGGTACAATTTGACCTGAAGCTGGTAGATATCCACCAACAGATAAAATTGTATCATTCATTCCTTTGTTCTGATTGTATTTTGTGAAAATGAGGAAAAACCCAAACTTCTCACCACTTGAAGTACCTGGTAAGTAACCACAGTAAAATGAAAAATATTCAGGACGAGCATTTAACGGAAAATTTGTTTCCAGTTTTCCTAAACTTGCACCACCATTCATCAATGTTACAAACCTTTCTCCTGAAACGGGATCGATAGTTACCTGCCCGCTTGGTCCGTTAAGAATTAAGTATTCTCTTACCTGACAATCACCACTTTTTAGCAACCAACCATCAATTTGATTTCCAGTATTTGATTCAAAATCTCCATTTGGAATTTCTACCTGAGAACGTACTGTTAATGAACTGAATAGAATGAGCAACGAAAGCATAAACAACTTTTTCATGACTTTGATTTTTAATTCAATTCAAAGCTATTGCTGCTTATGTTCAGATTCAATCCGTAATATTTCCGATATTAAGGTGGGTATTTTTACGGATGGAAAGAGAGAATTGATTGATGAAGAGCTTACCACACCCTAAAATCAAACTCCACATTCTCCTGTCTGCTGGTAGGTTTTTGCGCACCATTGGTTAAAGAAAATACTTGACTAATTATATACTTTCTTAATTCAGAAACCTGAATTTTAGAATCTTTATTTTCATCTGCCAGATTATCTTTTAATCCACGTAATATAGCATAAGTAAAAACTCCATTCTGGTATTCTTTATTTTCGATGGCATAGCCTAAGCCACTTGAGGCACTTGTAATTATGATTCCAGAAGAATTTAAATCAGCAAATAGATCTTTCATGAGATCATAACTTCCATAAAATTCTTCATTTTCTTGTTGAATGACATATGCTCCCTTTGTAAAACTGCTTGTTACCTCTTTTTCTTCCATACCAGCCAGAATTGTTTTCGTGCTATTATCCGTATTATCAATTTCTCCTGAATGGCATGTGTCTAGAAATAACAACCTTTTTCGTGCGGCAATTCCATCAAAAAGTCTTGTTATTTCTTTAAAGGAAAATCCATTTTTTTGAGGATCACTAAAGTCCATGTCATAGGTAGCAAAATAATAATTTCCTTCTTTATTTAATAGACCATGTCCTGAAATAAATACCATAACTATATCATCTACAGTAGATTTGCTGAGCACATCTTTTATTGCCTTTAATTTCTCTTTAGTAGCTTCTTTATTAGATAGTACAATTCTAAAAATCTTATTATACATATCCTTTTTAAAAGAATAATTGGTTGTAGTATAAGACTGCCCATCATCATAGTAGGTCGTATCATATTCAGAAAATAGTTCTTGTAAATC
This sequence comes from Bacteroidota bacterium, assembly GCA_018698135.1. Classification (NCBI taxonomy): domain Bacteria; kingdom Pseudomonadati; phylum Bacteroidota; species Bacteroidota bacterium. The sequence goes on along the minus strand of JABINZ010000127.1, from coordinate 3,833 downwards.
TCTTGCATCTTTTGCTGCATATTGCAAATTGAAGTCAGGATTTTGATAGACTGAAACCCCAATTGTTACAATGTATAGATTTGGTTTTGATGGCTGTTTAGGAGTGTAAGTAATAGTCAATTGCTCAGGAAGTGATTTTTGCCTAAATTCATTTTCTACATAAACTCTGATTTGATTAATTCCTTCAGATAAGCCTAGATCATAGCTGATCTTTTTCCACACTCCTGCTGCTGTTTCAATTGATTGACCTTCACCTGCAAATACAGGAACCCCATTGACTTTTATTTGCCAGTATTTAAGTTTACGGTTACTATCAATAAAGCTTAAATCTATTGTTAGAAGCTTTGTTAAAACCACTGCTTTAATAGCTTTACGGTTAGTAATTTTCGAAATTGGGAGCTTGTCAGGAGTGAAGCGTTCATCAAGATTATTCGTATCAACCTGACTGATCTGCAATCGTTTTTGCCAAGCTTGATGATATGCTTTTAATAAGCTATTTGGCGATTTGCTTGTATTCGCTAATACTTTATCGGGTCTGTTATAGATCAAGTCAAAATTATCAATAGGATAGGCATTGTTACCATAACGTAATCCAATATGCTTTAGAGCTGGTTTGGTAGATTTATAATATCCGTTGGACAAGTATATGTCTTCATTGTTAACTCGGTATTGATTAATATATCCTTTTTTGTATAAAGGAACAATCTGAAGGTGCTGGCCTAACTGATTGGTTAACAAAAGGTCATCATGTAAAATGCAGGAATTGAAAAAACTGATTTCTCCTTTTACTTTCTTCACCAATTCATCTGTTTCTAAATTGAAAACTTGCATGGTATAATCCACAAAGTATTCAAATCCTAATTTTTCAGTTTTGATGTCAACAGAATCCTTCCATTTGTTTAAGCTGAAGTCATAACTTAAACCTACGGCAAGATGCTTCCCATCATAATCCATACAGCTTACATCATTTCCACCAAAAACTGCAAGTGTATCCTGACTGTTTTCATTCAGGTTTCTTTTCATGATATATACTGTTCGACTAGAATCAGTAATTAGCTGGTTGGAAAATACCAGGTCTGTGGAATGAAAAAGATAGGGTGTATTATTTACTCCATAATTTAGTTTCTGAGAAAAAACCTCCTTGAAACTATTTGTTTTGTAAACTTTTAGCTCATTTTGATCATCTATCAGCGTCAAGTATTTTTTGTTAGATGAGATTTTAAAACCATCTGTTACTCGGCTAATTGGAGTGGAGAATACTTCTTTGCCATTGTCTAAGCGTAAAGCAAAAAGAGTTGTAATCGGAGTCTGGCGATTTTTATAAGATGTTTTCCCTGTAAAGAATACTAAATTCAATTTTGGACAAAGCAATTGTAAATCTATGTATTTCTCTTGTTGTTCTTTATCCCATTTGAGTATATAATCCTGGGTTAATGTCAAATCATTGACATTTATAGATAAAACATGATTTTCAGACTTGTCATTACTTTGAGAGGGTGTTGTCCATACAGCAAGCAGACTGTCAGCAGCATTAAAACTGATATAATTCCCTCCAATAAAAAGTGGGTACCAGAGATTTAGTTTTTCCTGTTCATTATGTTCTCTAATCAGGTTGGTAACAATACTTAGGTTAAATTCTTTTTTTTCGAGTTTAATTAAATCGTAGAATTCAAGAACACTTCCTGATAGGTAATAGGTTGTATTATCATAAAAGCCCATTTTGCCAGAAAACCCAGCCATTGGTGTGTTAATGTTATCGCTGAATATTAAGTCGTCTACATCAAAAATGCGCAATTGCTGGCTGCTGCTAACAATTGCCTGGTGACTGTTTTTCAAGAATTCAATGGCACTTACCTGATGAAAATTCATATACTTTCCTGATACATGATCTATATGAATCGGTTTGTAATTAGAAGTTCCTAAAACATGAATTTTAAAGGCACCTGTTGCTATCAAGTATTTTCCATCATCAGAAGCACAAACTATGTCAAGATGATCTTCTTTGTATTCTGAAATGTATTTTTTCAGGAGTTTTCCATTTGTATTTCGAATGATAATATAATTGGCTGCAGATGAAGAGTATTTCTTTGCGGTTCCTGCAAAAGCAAGGTCATTCGATTTGTTAATAAATGTTAAGTCAAATATTTGATCTTCAAAATCATTGCTTTTCCAAAGAACTTCAAATGTTGAGATTTCCAGTAAACTTACTTCTCCATTCTTAAATCCTGTGGCAATATATTTATCATCAGCTGAAACTGTGAAATTAGTAATTCGCTGATCGAATGAATATTGATGCTTAAGTGTGGTCTTTTTATTTTCATCAACTACATAATGAAAAAGATATGCTTTTTTGAAAATGGAAACATTATTGGGCGCTTTTGTGTTTGAATAGTATTCATTTACATAAAAATAATAGTTGCCATTTTTTCCATAAATAACATCTGATTCTAATTTGAATTTATTTTGTAATTCATTCTTATTTAAGTCATATAATAGTAAACCTCCCAAACTATTTTCATAATTGAAAGTCCTGAAATTATGAGTGTTGAAAAATACTTTATTTGAAGATGGAAGGAAGGTAAGTCGCTGGGAACGAACTCCAGCATAGGGAAGATTTGGAAGGTAATGCTTTTCTTTAATCATTGTTGAGTTTGCATCCCAAATAATAAGTTTACCACTGGCATCTATACTCGCAAACTCATTATCACGCACAGCAAGTGCAGTGATATCTGTAGAATGACCATCTTGAATAATGAATTCTGCCTGTTGAGCTTTAATGCTTGAGGATGCAAAAATTATCAGGTATAGAAATAGCTTCCAATAATTCATAATAAAAATTGATTATTGAATGTCCAACTTATCCATGAATTCCCATTTCATGTTATCAAGTATATAATCTTTATTTTGAGACATGACACGAGATACAAAATGGTCTTTTGCTGTTTCAGTGATTGTTGCTGAAATATTGTATTGTCCTTTACCAAAACAGCTTTGAATTTCATTCTGATAGGTAATATAGTTTCCAAAGGAGCGAGGAATCAAATAACTAAACCCATATACTTTCCGGCCAATCGTGTTTTTTACAAATTCTATGTATTCTGGACTGTTATAATCAATAGGAACTTGTCTTAAATCAAAAAAGAAACGGCCTATTTCTTCATCTCTGAAAATTTGTGATCTATCGTTTACCCAAGAGGAACTAAACTCCATGTCCACATCCACATTTACATGTTTACGTTTAGCAAAAAAGGCTGTCCATGGCATATACCATCTAAATCCTGGGATTTTAGCTTTGGTATATTTCATGACAAAATCATCTACCACTAAAGAAAAAGTTGAGTTATTAATGATGTTTTCAGGATTTGTAAGATCTAAAGCAAATGAAATATAAAGGGCAGTATCAACTGTACCATCCTTCAATTGAATCATTCGTAAAACATCGAAGCCATTGAATTTTATCCCTGAAAAATCAAATGGGCCTTGTTCAGATATACTATTGTAAAAGTACATATTGGATTTTGCCGCTTTATAACCCGCAGTATACTTATTTTGCTCTTTCTGGATCAGCATTTTTACACCATTAACTGCTAAGTTAATTCCTTCAGTAATCAAAATGCCACGAGTATTATTCATTGCAACAACTTGAGGTTGAAGCTGATTTATTGCTAATACATCCTGTTGCTCTTTTATTGTTATTTGCAGGTTTTCAGCATTGTTTTGATTAGAGTATTTATAACTGGCACAAGAGGAAAGAAGAAGGACAATGCTTAAAGCATATGTCAGTTTTAGAATTCCTGATTTCATGATATTTGTGATTTTGTTTAGAACAATTC
>JABINZ010000126.1 GCA_018698135.1 Bacteroidota bacterium | reverse complement strand
TGTTATTCCCATTTCTTAAAATATTCCAAATCAATTCGATTGCAACTATTAATTGCCTAAGCGTGTACCTGTCATCTATATTGTGGAAAACTCAGAAATTGAATAAAATTACTTGCTATGTTTGTCCCTGATTAGTTACCAGATTTTTAAGGAAAGGATAAACTTTATTATCCATAAGTCCTCTGAGTTCATAGGGTACGCCAGGGAGCGCAATAAGAATATGACCATTCTCTTCAAACAATAATCCGGAAGCTGTTCCCAAATTATTGCTCAACACCTTGGCACAGGCAGGTATGTATGCTTGATTTCGATGAACTTCGGAAATAACGGAAACCCTATGCTTTAATAATCTCTCTATTTCTCTAAAAACTTCTTTATCAAACACTAATTCTGACTGATAATAAGTTGCTAATGTCTTTTTAGTGATATCATCATTGGTGGGTCCGAGTCCACCTGAAACGATTAATACGCGGCAACACGCACTTAACTGATTGATGGCATCTATAATATCTTCATGACGATCAGGAATACTTATTTTTCTTCGAACTAAAATCCCAAGTTCATTTAATTTTTTTCCAATATATTGAGAATTCGTATCCAGAGTTTCTCCACTAAGAACTTCATTTCCTATGATAATAATTCCGGCCTCAACTATATTTTCCCTAGTTTGATCCATTTAATGCAATCATTTAATCAGATAAAGAGTAAATATACATTAATCCATTTTGAAATGATTTAATTTTAATCATGACTTGGAATTCTTTATTTTTGTGCCATGAGAAAAGAGCTTAATAGCGATATTGAAGAAGTTAAAGAAATGAATTTTTTTGACCATTTAGAAGAACTTCGATGGCATTTGTTCCGCTCTGTAGTAGTTGTCTTGTTTTTTGCCATAGTTGCTTTCCTTTTTAAGCGCATTGTATTTGAAGTTATCATACTTGGCCCAAAAGATCCTTCCTTTATTACCAATGAATTATTATGCAGGCTTGGAAACTCATTGGGTAAAGATATTTTATGTATTAATTCTTTCCCTCTGGAAATAATTAATACGACAATGGCAGGCCAGTTTCTTACCCATATCAGAATTTCCATGATAGGTGGCTTTCTTATATCCTTTCCCTATGTTATTTACGAAGTTTGGAGGTTTGTTAGGCCAGCATTATACAACAAGGAACAAAAAGCTGCTGGATATTCTGTATTGGCCATTAATCTCCTTTTCTTTATTGGTGTTTTAATAGGTTATTTTCTGATTGTTCCGCTTTCCATTAATTTTCTGGGCCGTTACAATGTTAGTAATTCAGTAAATAATTTAATTAATCTGAGCTCCTATATTTCCAATATATCCAGCATATGTTTTGCTGCAGGAATTGTTTTTGAGTTACCTGTATTAACTTTTTTCTTGTCCAAAATTGGCGTAGTTACACCTCAATTTATGCGTAAATATAGAAAACATGCTTTTGTAGTCATTTTAATTTTGTCTTCTATACTTACTCCTCCCGATGTGATGAGCCAGGTTTTAATAGCTTTACCTTTGGTACTGCTTTATGAAATAAGCATCAGAATATCGAAATCTGTCATGAATAAAAAAGCAAAAGAAGCCCTTGATTGATGTCATAAGAAATACACTAATGATTACCAGTTTTGTATTGGTAATGATGTTATTGATTGAGTATATTACTATACTCACCCAAGGACAATGGAGTAAACCATTGAAAAAATCTGGTTTTTTACAAATTCTAGTAGCTGCACTTTTGGGATTAGTTCCCGGATGTTTGGGAACGTATACAGCTGTAACTCTTTATTCTCATGGTGTATTTAGTTTCGCAGCTATCGTTACAGCAATGATAGCCACTTCAGGTGATGAAGCATTTGTGATGTTTTCGATGATGCCAGATATGGCTATTAAGTTAATGCTGATCATTTTTGGAGTAGCGCTTATAAGTGGACTTATTTTGCAAATCTTTTTCAAGAATAAAAATTTTATTAAGAGAAAAGAATTGCATTTTGCTTTTCACGAACACGAACCTTCTTGTAGCTGTTTTGAACAAAAGCAAATTATACCTCAATTAAAGAATATTACCTTTGAACGTGCTATTTTAATTGCAGGTGTTATTTTGTTTATTGTTGGCATGCTAACTGGACAATTATTACACGATCACGATAATATTTTAATGCATGGAGCACATGATCATGCACATGCTCATAACCCAGAATTCAATTGGGTAGCAATAACCGCACTTTTTGCTTCTTTCGTGGCTTTGTTCATAGTAACTACTTCACCCGATCATTTTCTGCAACATCACTTGTGGGAGCATATAATCAAAAAGCATTTATTTAAAATTTTCCTATGGACATTGGGAGCACTGCTTTTCATCCATTTTGGAATGGAGTTTCTTCCCATCAATACGTGGATTAAAGATAACCCTTATATGATTCTGGTAATTGCTGTATTAGTAGGCATAATTCCAGAGTCGGGACCACATATTCTTTTCATTACATTGTTTTTGAGTGGGAATATTCCCTTTAGTATTTTACTGGCAAATTCAATTGTTCAGGATGGTCATGGTGCGCTTCCTCTATTGGCTGAATCCAAAAAGAGTTTTGTATACATGAAGCTAATTAATGTGTTAGTAGGCTTAATTGTAGGTGGCGTAGGCTTAATAGCAGGTTTTTAATATATTGACATATCTCAATATAATATTATTATTAATAGCTAGTAATTGAATTAATCTCATTTTTACCTTAATAAACACTTTTGTATATTTGAATAACTAATTATGTAAATAGTTAGTAGACCAATGGAACCAATTTCCATAATTAATAGTTGTTTGAAAAAGGGTTGATTTTATCAACCCTTTTTCATTTATTAACCTGAGTTCGGGATAAGCTTTGCTCACATTTTCAGATGATTAACTCATTGACAACTCAAATTTTCGAAGTTCTATCTGGATAATTCCTGCCCGACTTTGTCATTCAGGCGAGGCAAGGAAATTAGAGGAAGTATATGGGCTAATCATCGAAACCCTTGAAAAGGAAAGCTAATTTACATCATCTTTGGACTTAAAATCACTTGAAATAGCATGCTATAACTTCATGATTAAAAGCCCAAATTAAACCTGCTCGAATAAATCCGTTCAGGCGGGTGCATCATTGGTTTTCTGTGAGTTAAATCCTATCCCGGACTCCGGTTATTAGCCTCCATACACATGTACACTCGATTGGGCAGAAGGAAGGTAATTAACACCAAACCAACATATCATCAGTACAACAAAGGCAAGTGCAAGAGCCCAAAAAGCCCAGTTAATATTTTTCTTGGTATTGAATCTCAAATGAATATAAAGCAAATACATTAGCCAGGTAATAAAAGCCCAGGTCTCTTTTGGGTCCCAGGTCCAATAGTGTCCCCAAGCCTCTTTGGCCCAAAGTGCTCCAAATAAAAGACCAAAGGTTAAGAAAGCAAAACCAATGTAAACGATATTATCTGCCAATAATAGAGTAGTTTTTATTTCATCTTTTTTCCAAATTTTATATAAACCGACCAGACCAATCAATGAAGCTACACCAAGAAAAGCATAGCCAATCATATAAACGATAACATGTGGGATAAACCAGGGACTTTGTAAGGCTGGCATAAGTGTCTTATCAAAAGTATCGGGATTGAAATAATTGATAATTAAGAATAGCGAACCCAATCCTAAATTATAATATAAAACCCACAAAAACTTCCAACGGTAATAAACAACGATTCCTATAATCGCTATAAATATACCATACCATAGTCGGGTTTCCGCTAATGTACGGAATACAGGTCTTTGTAAACTAATCCATAATCCGATAGTAAAAGCCAAAATAGAAGCTAATCCAACGAAAACTAATATTTTCCCGATTAGCTGCATTTTCTGCGATTTCCAAAAGGTTAATAACACTAAACTCAGCAACCAAGTAAAGACTGTGATTATGATGAAATATTGATATTCTTGCCAGGTCATTTTTTTCTGTTTAATTCATTATTGTTTTCTTCCACTTCCTACCCAAAGCAAATAAAGAGCTCCAAATAAAACCATAAAAATACCGATGTATACTACTTTAATCCAAGGATCTCTCACCAATTCGATGATACTTACATCAGACCATTTTCCAAAACGATCGTCATAGCCGGTTTGGTAAAGCACCCAACCATTCACACGAATAGGCTTGTTTACTTCAAGTTTGTGATCTTCAAATTCGTTATCATCTGTATATATCGTTAAATCAGAACTGTATTTTTCTGGTTTGGGTTGAACCATGGCTAAAGCATAATCCGCGTCTAAATAAAGATATTTGGGTCTGGCCATAAAGTTTCCATATGTTACCCAGCCCTGCTTTTTTTCTTTGGTTTTAAGATTGAGTGCTTCAATATAAACACTTGCAAATGATCCAAAGGATGAATCCACAACAAAGCTATCTCCCATTTGCTTACTGTATCCTAAATATTTAGTAATGTTGGCTTTCCAGTTTCCAAATTCTTTTTCTTGATCCTCAACCAATAATAATTTATCTCCTTTTTCAATCTCCAACATACCCGCTCCAATGTCGAGCAAGCCAATTTCAGGAGGATACTCTTTGATATGAAAATCGACTAATTTAACTTTAAAAGGAATACGATAAGTATATTTTCCATCGCTGGCTTCTTGCATGGTATTTCCCTCATTAATCCTTAATTGAAGTTTATACATATCGCCTGAACCAAGTGAAGCCGAAACCACAATGAGCCATAAACCAAAATGATTAAGGAAAAATGCACTATTCTTTAGATTAAAGGGTTTCATTCTGCGAAAAGTTGTAAAACCCAATATCAGTAATAAATACAAAGCAGAGAGTAAATACGACCAGCTTTGTGCAACATGCGATAATCCCAAGGATTTAACTAATCCTGTTGCTCCTTGATCTTCCTGCCTGATAAAGCCCATTAACAATACTAAAACAGTAAATATACTTACAGCCGAAACAGTAGCTTGAATACTGGATAGCCATTTAATAATAGGATGTTTTATATATAATGAACATAAAACAATATAGACCATGAAAATTAGAATAATGACAATGTTTACAGGCCAGGAAGGTGCACTAACCCCTTTACTTCCGGAAATTACTTCCAACACAAAACCAATAATTAAGAAACCAATGGAAATGATAAAACTCTCTTTATATCCCCATGGATTTTCCCATAATTTCTTCTTGCTATTTTCTATCATTAGTTGATAAATTTTGACATTAATTCTTTGCTTATTTCAAATGTAAAGATATAAATAATTGCTCTTATTTAGGTACTGAAATCCGAGTAATCATAAAAAAAAGGTACTGTTTAAATAACCAAGTAAAAGACGAAAAAAGTATCTTTACATAAGAAGAAGATCTTTCTATGAAAGACTATCTTGCGTAGCCTTGGCAGCATTTGGCAAGGCTACTTTTTTGTATCCTGGAACAAAT
>JABINZ010000125.1 GCA_018698135.1 Bacteroidota bacterium | reverse complement strand
GTGATTGAAATCTGGAATCTGGTTTTTATTCAATTCAATAGGATGTCAGATGGAAATCTGATAAACCTTCCTGCCAAACATGTTGACACAGGCATGGGTTTCGAGCGTCTTTGTATGACTTTGCAAGGAGTCACCTCAAATTACGATACAGATGTTTTCCAACCGATTATTCAAAAAGCTGCGCAAATAGCTTTAACAACTTACGGAAAAGACGAAAAAGTTGACATTGCCCTACGTGTTGTATCAGATCATCTTCGAGCTGTAGCATTTTCAATAACAGATGGTCAATTACCTTCAAATAATAAGGCCGGTTATGTTATACGAAGAATCTTGAGAAGAGCCATTCGCTATGCATATACTTTTTTGGATCAAAAAGAGGCCTTTGTTTTTAAACTTGTCCCAACTTTGGCAGCCACAATGGGCGAACAATTTCCTGAGATACTTGCTCAACAAAATTTGATAGAAAAAGTTATACAAGAAGAAGAAAACAGTTTCCTTAGAACATTGGGAAATGGGATCAACATGCTCCAGCAAGTTATTGATAAAAGCAAAGCTGATAATGAAAAGATTATTAGTGGTAAATACGCATTTGAGTTATACGATACATTCGGTTTTCCAATTGACTTAACCGAATTAATCCTGAGAGAAAATGATTTGGAAGTTGATTTGGAAGAATTCAAAGCTGAGCTTCTGAAGCAAAAAGAACGTTCCCGATCAGCTGGTTCTTTGCAAACTGATGACTGGGTTGTTATACATGAAAGTGAGCAAGAAACCGAATTTGTTGGCTATGATAAACTTGAAGCAACTGTTCTGATTCAAAAGTATCGAAAAGTCAATATTAAGAAAAAAGAGCTATTTCAATTGGTATTCGACAAAACTCCTTTTTACGCAGAAAGCGGAGGTCAGGTTGGAGATCAAGGGTATTTGGAGTTTGAGAATGAGCGATATTATGTGCAAGACACACAAAAAGAAAACAATTTAATTATTCACTTATTTGAAAAATTACCTCCTCATATAGATTCAAATTTCAATGCCGTTGTTAATGCAGGCAACAGGCTTGATACACTTAAGAATCACACAGCAACACATTTGCTTCATCAGGCACTTCGTCAATTAATTGGAACTCATGTTGAACAAAAAGGATCATGGGTTGATCAAGATCGATTGCGTTTCGATTTTTCCCATTTTCAAAAATTATCAACTGAAGAAATTCAACAACTGGAACTGTTTGTTAATGAAAAAGTAATGGCCAATATTGCCTTGGAAGAAAACAGGGCGACAAACATGAAATCGGCCATCGAACAAGGAGCGATCGCTTTATTTGATGAAAAATATGGCGATAATGTACGTACAATTCGTTTTGGTGATTCCATTGAATTATGTGGTGGAACGCATGTGCAATCAACCGGAGAAATAGGCTTCTTTAAAATTGTATCTGAAAATGCAATAGCTGCAGGAATACGCAGAATAGAAGCTATAACTGGCCCAAAGGCTTTTGCATATGTTCAGGATTCTTCGACCTTAATAGACTCTATTAATACAGCATTGGGGGTAAATTCCAAGAATAGCCTTAAAGCATTAAACAAGCTGATTGAGGAAAACAAGCTTCTGCAAAAAGAACTCGAGAGTTTGAAAATGGAAAAGGTAATTGCTTTGAGAAAAACCTTAATTGAAGAAGCTGAGGAGATTAAAGGCGTTAAATTTATCGCCAGAAAAATTGAAATTGAATCAGCCGATTCAGTAAAAGATCTGGTTTTTGAGATTAATAGAAATAGTGCAAATACAATTAGTTTAATTGGTGCCCAGTTTGGCGAAAAAGCAAATCTTTGGCTGATGATGTCAAATAATCTGGTTGATGAAAAGAAATTAAATGCTCCAGATATTATTAAAGTTATTGGCAAAGAAATTCAAGGTGGTGGAGGTGGACAGGCATTTTTTGCCACTGCTGGAGGAAAGAACCCTGAAGGAATTGAAAAAGCCATTCAGTTAGGCAAGGAGATTATTCTTTCTAAGCTGTAATTTTAATTGCCTCTTATCGTTTTCTTTATTGTCTATCAGATTCATTAATTTTGAAGCTGTTATGCACATCTGATGAATTAATACTTATGACAAAACGACTTATCCTATTAATTTGCATCATCTTACCATTGATTGCTTCATCGCAAGGTAAGCGCCCTAACCGAACTGAATTCACAAAATACCCAAATAGTCGTCAGAAAAAAGAAGAAAAAATATACAAGGACAATCGTGTTATTTCATGGAAGCAGTGGTATGAGGACGGTACCAAAAAAATGCAAAAGGGCTTTAAAAACAGCAAAAGACATGGTCGCTTTATTGAATGGTATAGCAACGGACAGAAAAAATACCTGACAACCTATTCGAATGATTCAACCATTGGAATTGCCTATACTTGGCGCGAAACCGGAAGACCAGAGTTTGAAAATTATTATGATGATACCCGATTGGTCATGCAAAAAAAATATGGAACTACCGGCTTACTTGAATATCAGGAGGAATATTTGGTCGAAAGAACACTGCGTACGGAATACAAATGGTTTATTAACAAACAGGTTAAGGAAGAAAAGTTTTTCGAGAATGGATCAATTTCAAAGCGAATTGAATATTACCCGAGTGGAGGAAAGCTTCGTGAACAAGACTATTTTTTGGGCAAGGTAAATGGAGTTGCTTTTGAATGGCATGAAAACGGACAGAAAAAAACAGAGAAAACCTATAAAAATGGAATTGCTGTTAAAACTGTAAAATACGATGAGGATGGAATGAAAAGTGAAATCAATATGTATGAAAAAAGTAAAGTGAAATAATTGATCAAAAGTGGTTACCTCCTACAATAAAAAGAAACTAAAGCAGTAAAAACAAATTTTATGAAACTATTAGCAATCATTATTACCCTCAGTGCAACTTTGTTTTATTCTTGCGGAAACAGTCAAGAGCAAAAATCTTCTAATAGCACCGAAAATGCAGATAGTGTTTTGGTAAATGATGCGGAAACAGATGTTGCAGATGATGGGACAAATCCTCATTATAAGGCAACCCATGTAGTACTTAAAGGTTATGTGAAAAATGGAGCAAATTCAAATGTTATTCTTGATGAACTGAATATTGGACAAATCAATCCACTACAGTCGGTAGTTGTTGATCAAAATGGTGGATTCATTTTCGACTTTGATGTTCCTGAACCAGGTATTTATCAAATCCGATTCCCACACGCTAATATTCACATGTTTCTGAGAGGTGGAAATATTCAAATAAACACTGATATTTCAAATGTTGGTTCCTACGAAATTACTGGATCAGCCGAATCTTATCATTTAAAGGAGATGTACTTGATTCTTAGTGAACTGAACAATCAAACTTACGAAGTTCAAGATAGAGTTGAGGCCTTAAAAAAAGATAAAAGCAAGGTGAAACAGCTATTAGCATTGGTCGACTCTTTACCCATTTACTATGATGCTATTAGCAAACAGAAATCTGAAAATCTGATTAAATTCATTGACAGGCTCGATACCTCCATGGTAGGGTTACTCGCAGCGTTTTACTTAGATCCATACGAAAATTACGATTTTGTCATACAAACTCGAAATCGTTTCGAAAAAATTTGTCCCTACTCAAAATATTATAAACAATTGGATGATAAAATTGCCCAGGTAATTCCTGTAGGACCAGGCAAAATGGCTCCAAATACTGTAGTAGATGATAAAAATGGCAAAAGCATTCATCTTGCAGATTATTTGGGAAAAACTGTTCTGGTTTATTTTTGGGCGTCCTATAGTGAGCCATGCAGGGCAGAAAATCTGGAAATTAAAAAAATATATGACGCGTTTCACCCACGTGGATTTGAGGTATATGCCATTTCTGTTGATGAACAAAAAGAGCCTTGGCTAAGTGCTATCAAAGAGGATAAAATAACAGACTGGATAAACGTTTCCAATTTATTGGGATGGGATGATGAAATTTCACACATTTATCATATTGGAGAACTTCCTTATTTAATTCTTGTAGACAAGGAAGGAAAAATTGTCGATCGTGGTTTCAGGCCACATCAGCTAAAAGCAAACTTGCTAGAGTATATGTAACATGAAGTGGATTCATAACATCCATTCAATCTTAGAAAAAAGGCATCGTTTGTTGCTTTTTGTCTTCATTCCGCTACTGAGTTTTAGTATGCATTACCGCATCTTTGGCTTGGATATTATGGGGGTTCATTCGTGGAGACAAACATTGACCCAATCAAATATTGTAAATTTTTACGAAGAAGATAACAATATTCTGGATCCAAGAATAAATGAGAGGTATCAGTGGAAGGGTATTTATCGAATGGAATTCCCGATTATGCAATGGCTTTTTGCACAGACTTATCGGGTTTTCGGCAACGACATCCTACTCACCCGCATACTTTCTTTTATGATGGGATTATTTGCAGTTTTGGGTCTCTACTTTTTAGTCCTTCAGATTTTCAGGAACAAACTGGTTGCCGTATTAGCTGCATGGGCATTTAATTTTTCACCTGTTTTTTATTACTATACCATGAATCCGCTCCCGGATAATTTTGCCTTGTGCTTTGCTATTTGGGGAGCAGCATTTTCTTTTAAATATATGAGAGATGATAAATTATCTTCTCTCATGATAGCTGCATTTTCAATTAGTTTAGCAACCCTGGCAAAAATGCCTTTTGGGCTATTTTACATTATTCCTGGCGTTTATTTTTTGCAAAAAATTAGCAAGAAACGGTTTAAAGCTATTGGTGAAGACATTGCACACATAATAAGCAGTTTGTTGCTCATGGCACCCGCAATTGTTTGGTATGCATGGGTTATTCCAAAATGGCAGAACGGAATAACAAAAGGAGTATTATCAGGAAACGACACTTCGTTTTCTCAATTATGGGATTATTTATCCTATCATTTATTCTCTTCTTTTCCAGAACTATTGTTGAATTATCTGTCCCTCCCATTTTTCATTTGGGCAGTATGGTTAATTTTTAAGAAGAAACTATACAAAAAGGCGCTGTTCGTGGTTTTAGCTGTTTGGGGCATTCTTATCCTATTCTATTTTTTCTTTGAAATTAATATGATTGCAAGGGTACACGATTATTATCTATTTCCCTTTTTACCCCTTATTTTTATTCTTGTTGCTTATGGTATCAAGGATTTATTAGAAAAAGCAAATAAGCAAAAACTGATTGTTGTTTTTTCCCTTTTATTATTACTCCCCTTATCTGCCTATCTCAGAATAGATAAAAGATGGAATCCTGAATGGCCAGGATTTAATAGTGATCTTATCACTTATCATGACGAGTTGAAAAACGCAGTTCCCGACTCTTGTTTGGTTGTTGTTGGAAATGATGCTTCTCCTGCTATTTGGCTTTATTATGTAAATAAGAAAGGCTGGGTCTACCGGCATAATAACTTAACAGCAAACAAGCTGATTGAAATCAGGAAGTTTGGTGCAAAATACATGTATTCTGACTCCAGACAAATAGACGAGGACTCTCTTATTTCAAGGCAGTTCGAAAGGATCGTAACAGAACAAGGTTCAATTCGGGTTTTTGAATTGAGAAAATGGCCTGATTAAAAACTAAAATTCATTTTTGAGTTTCCAGCTATTATTTTTATTGTTCGTTAATCAACGTTGCTGACCATTATTTTTAGCTGGATTGTGAGTTGCCTTTCTATATTTCTAGGAAATGGGATATTTCTGTGTGTAGTTTGGGTAAATGATTAATAACAATGCTCCAAATCATATCATCTGACACATTATCATATCCGTGTATTATTCTATTTCTTGTCCCAACAATTTTCTCAGCATTTTCAATCTTGAAACTTTGATCTTTCTTCAAAATTCTATTTACTGCTTCTCCAATTATTTCCAAATTTCTTTCTATGGCTCTTTTAGTTTTTATATCTGAAGTAAACTCTGAAAAAACCATTGGTTTGCTTTCAAAATAGCTTTGTATTTCTTCTATTGATTGAAGAATATCATAAAGCCACGTTTTAATTTCGTTATCCATAGATTATTTTTTTTGAAGAGTCAATGGATTGTCTTAAATATGGATTTTTTATAGCTTTATTTTCAAGTAAATCAATTTGTCTTTTTAATAATTTTTCCAATGATTTTTTCAAACTGAAATAATTATCTGCATAGTCATAAATATCAACTTCTGAAAAATCAACTAAAAAATCGATATCACTATTCTTTTTAAACTTATCTGAGAGAATTGATCCAAAAAGGAAAAGTCTTGAGACTTTATGCCTATAGCACAAGTCTTTAATTCGTTCCATATTATTTTCAACAATACTCATACTTCAAAATTACAATCTTTTCCCTTTAGACAAAAATCTCTTTGGTGCCCTAATGAGTTAATAAAAATCTGTGCGTAGAAATCCGATAGCTATCGAATCAAACTAGCCGAAAAAGTATACAAATTCGATACTAGTTGATATATAAAAATGCCTTGAGTTCAATTCGTGTATTTGAATTAAAAGTGAAGCTTAAGATTTATTCTATGAATTTCAGAGTTTAGGAGTACTTTAATTCAAATACCTGTTATTGTGAAGGATTCCATATCCAACCCTTATTGATGGCATAGTAGCCGATTTTGTTATCTAATTCAACACGAAAAATTCCGTCTTCAAAATATTCAATTAGTTCGTAAACAGGCTCTAAAAGAACTTTTCCATTGATATCAGCCAATCCAGAATAAGTTGGTTTTACAAAAGCATATAAGCCATTACCAATTGAATGTAATTTAGAATATTTAATCGTACAGGTGTAATTTCCATGATAATCGATTAAGCCAAATCGTGCTTTTTTTCCAACAATAGCGTTTCCATTAATGAAGGTATCGGCATACCAAAAACGCTGATAATTGAAAAGGACATTTGCATTGGTATCGATAAATTGAAGCTCACTGTATTTTTTTGTTATCGCCCGATTTTGAACGAATTGCCCAATAGAATGAAAATTGGGATTAACGATAAATAGTCCATTTCTATCAATAACTCCTTCCAATCGTTTTACATTTACAACTGCTCTTGCTTCGTGGAATGGACTAACCTTATTATAAACCGGAGCAAGAAACATATCACCTTTTCTATTAATATATCCCCACTTGGTTTTTACTCTTACTCCAGCAAGTCCTTCACTAAACTCCTGAGCTCCTGTGTACTTAAACGGGATAACCTCTTTTCCTAATGTGTCTATATAACCATAATCTCGATTTTTTTTAGCAACTGCAATCCCATTGACAAAAGGACCAATAAAGTCGTATTTTACTGCAACAATTTTCTTTCCTTTCGAATTTACAACCCCATAATCTCTTTTTGCTTTTAACAGAAAGAAATCGGTATTCAGAATAGGCTCTATGGAAGAATAATGTGGGCCAACAATCCATTTTCCATGCTTGTCAATAATTCCCATTCTGCCATTCTTTTTTGCAATTATACATCCTGAAATAACATCAGAGCCTCCATAATATTTTGGATCAATCTTGTATCGTCCTGATTTATTGATATATCCACATTTCGACCTTTCAAACACTTTGGCCAATCCTGAAGCAAAATCTCCAGTACTTCTATATTTAGTTTCTATGACAATTTTGCCTGAAGAATTAATAAAACCCCATTTTCGCCCTATTTTTACTGCAGCAAGTCCTTCATGAAAATCTCTTGCATTATCGTATTTGGCAGGGATAATAAGTTCTCCATTGCTATTAATGAATCCCCATTTTTTCCCGATTCTTACTTTGGCAATATCTTCAGAAAAATTGCCAATTGATGAAAATGAGGCATTTTTAACTAGCTGACCATTTTTATTAATAATCCCATATTTTGCATTATCCTTAATCAGGCAAAAGAAACTATCGTTGGCGTTAGGCAAGCGCGAAATGTAGTCATATTTAAAATCAACAATTTTATCGTTTGAACTATTAATTACACCCCAATAGTTGCCTTTTTTAACAATTGAACTGTTGTGTTTAAAATCATTTACAAAACTATAGTCAAGAGGAATTTGCATGTCTCCTTTTTCACTAATGAAACCCCATTGCCCTTCATGCACATAAAGCGGTAATGGGTTATACGCATACATCCTGTCGCCCCAAAAATTATCTGTTTTGCTTAACAACCAAGGTCCTGAAAAATTGCGGTAACGATTGTGATAATAATGTCTGTAGTAAACAGTATCACATATTTCTTTGCTGATTTTTGCAGTTTTATCAATATACATTTCTTCGGCATGCTTTAAAATACCATTGTAGCATATTTTGGCAAGACCTTCCTGAAAATCACCAAAGTATGTAATGTTCTTTGTATATACTCTTCCCGATTTGCTAACATATCCAAAATAATCATTTGATGGGGTTATAATTCTGGCAATAGAACGACCTTGATTAAAATCCGATATTCGGATATCCCATATTCTAGGCTTAATCAAATACTTATAATTCTTATGGTCGTAAATACCCATTTGTCGGGAGACTTTTATTTTCTCGCCTAAAAAACTAAAACCATCAAATTTTCCAGGAATATCAAGGCTTACAATCGAGGCTCCTAATATGGTGTCAATTACAACATCCGTATAAATTGGATTTTTAATAATCTCACCCATTGTATCTTTTAATCCCCACTTGGAGTTATAACCTTTTCTATACCATCCATATGAGCGGGGAGACAGAACTCCTTCCAGGCTATTTCTTCGAGTAGGTCTGTTGCCTACTTCAATATAATCCTGATTGACAGATATCGTGTTGACATTCTCAAATGTAGTTTGCTCTATTATCCTTCCCTCTGGATTGAAATCTACAATTGTAAGTGCGCCATTCTTAAATACCTTAGCCTTGTTCTCTGATAATTCAATTCTATTGGACGTAATCTGAAGCAACTCTGTGCCATCTAATAATGAAAGCCCATATTTTCCATTTTGTGCTAACATGACAATTCTATCATTCAACTCCGAACAAATTATGTTGTCATAAATAGGATCAAAAAGCACTTTACCCGAATAATCAGCCAGACCAATTTTTCCTAAATAATTTAACTGAAAACCAATTGGAGGCTTATTGATAATATTCTCATATTGCGGGCTTATTATTTCTGATAAGACATCATTCACAATTCCACAAAGAGAATTGCTAATGCAAACTAAATAACTTGTGAGAGGGTAAAATTGAATCAGCGTGTCGTATTTCGATTCCGTAATTACTTTTCCTATTGCCTTTGAGTAAACAGCCCATTTGCCCTGCCTCTTTAATCCAATAAAATCTGGAAACTTTATATAGTTCCGCCAAACAAGCTCAAGCAACTCATCTCCATTATTAGTTACTGCCCCCCATTTATGCAAATCGAAAGAATATAGAATTGTCGAACTATCTACGATATCTATTTCTGCATATTTTGTTTCAAGAACACACTTCCCATTCAAGTTATACAGTCCCTTATACTCATTTTTGTATGTGAGAAGAAAAGTATTTTCAATCAGGAAAATATTTGAAAATTCAAAAGGCAGAATCAATCTATTCTCAGCATTAATAAGCCCGCACATTGTATCGATATGGCCCACAAATAAGTTATTACTCAAATATCTTAGCTCTTCATACTTTATGGGAATTATTTGTGTATTATTTTTATCAATAACTCCTGCAAGACCTTGGTTGTACACTCCAAAATAATCATCACCCAGAAATTTAATATGATCATATTGTACTGGGATAATTTCTGCACCTGAAATATCGACCACACCTGTTCTATCTTCTATTCGAACCAATGCGTAACCCTCTTCAAATCGGGTTTCAATTGCATCATATCTGGGTTTAATTACAATATCACCTTGTCGGTTAATTAATCCAGATTTGCCATTTAACTTGATGGGAAGAAGATTTTGTTCTAGTTGAGCAACACTGGCAAGTGAAAAAGTAAATAATACAAGAAAAAATAAATATGCCTTTTTGTTCACTAATTTAACTTAAATGGTCGCAATGAGTTTTTTAAAATCAGCAGTAGAAGAAACCTCTTTATTGATAATTTTCATTTTAAATTCATAATCGTCAACCTTTCTTGCACTCAATTCATTCTCGACAAGTAATTTGAAATCTCTGTTTGTAAATACAGCAATTTTATTTCCCGGAAGTATTGAGACCAATTTATTTTCATCTGAAGGACAGAAACGAAAACTGCTTAAATTGTTGCTATTGTATTTAATAATTGCTTTGTTATTTGCTGTAATCAGATATACTAAAATGTCATTAGCCTCTAAATCATAGTCCTGATCATATTTTATCCTCGCATTAAATGCAATAATATCTTTTCGTTTGTAAAAAATATCCCAATTGAATATTCCAAAATCCATAATTTCATAAGAGCGAATAAATGATCTTTCATTTTCAATCCGCTCTTCTTTAAGCTTTCTTTCTGCCAAGCCAATATTGTAATTACTCATCTGCTTGTTAAAAATAATTAGTGCTTTTTCATGGTCCGAACTACTAAGAACCGGAGAAACCAAAAACTCTGTTTCCAGTTCTCCATTTTTTAAATTCAACAAATACAATGCATTTTGAGAGTCGTACTCCTTCAGATTTATGGATGCCCATTTCGTTTTAAAAACCCAATTGATACTTTTTATTCTGGGGTTTTTGTTTTGATCAGAATAAGCCCAAAGAACTGTTGAAAACGCTTTCAATTCAGGAAAATCTTTATAATCAATATCGAAATCAATTATTGGATCTTTCTTTGAAAATTTCCTAGGTTCTTTGGGCAAATCAGGCATCTTTGGAATATCTTTCTCTAACTCTGCTTTCCTTTCATTAATAGATGGATTTGCTCCTCCCATATAAGCCCAGTTTCCTCTGTTTGTGTCCAGCTTATAAAAATTATAATCTCCATCAACTTCTGAGGCAAGATTTACTTTTAGCTTTTTGCCTTCTGCAATGTAAATCTGCTCACCACTTTGGCTGGCATTTATTTCAAACATTCCTGCTGTTTGAAAATCATATTTTACGCCTCCACTATCATAGGTCATTGGTATGCCTGCGATCAGAATATCGACTGCTTCCTGAAATTCCCGAAAATCAATATCAACCTCACCTGAAATGGGTTCATTATTCTGATTCACAAAAGCATTTGCAGGTATTTCAATGCTGTTTCCATAACCCAGATCTATATTATTTTCACTTGCAGCATCAGCTTTAAAGCTTATAAATTCAATATTAATCCCATTTAACGGAGGTTCTATAAAAGCTTTACTTATGTGTTTGTTGCAATTGGTGAATGAGATTACAAAAACAAGGATTAAAACTAGTGGAGCAATTTTAATGTGTAGCTTCATGACTATGAATTTGAGTGTTTTGCTAGTAAACTAACGCAAATTCTGAACGAAAAGTATTAAAAGATTGTAACTGCCTGATTTCTAAGACATAAAAAGATTTATATTCGAAAATATAGTATCATCTGAACAATTGAATTATTGAATTGAAGGAGTGGCCAGAAAAACTTAAGTTCAGTTTTTATTTTCCAGCTTTTGATTTAAACTTTGCTAATCAACGTATTAATGTTGAATTGATGGCTTTAACTATGTGAAGCTCCAACACAATTTGAGTGGATCAGAGCGAAAGTGCATACCCACAGTTATAAGAAGCTAAATTTTTTACAATAATTGTGGAAATTTTTTAATAAAGTCTTGTGCGTTTACAAATAATCCTTCATCTTGATATGAGTTTTCTGGCCCTTTGTATGACTTAATTTTGGGGCCATTATCATCTCCAATCTCAAATGAGAGAGACGCCTTTTGTTTATCACGTTCTTTCTCTGGATGCTGAATTAAATTATTTCTTACACGTCTTATATTTGTGTTGCCCATATTAAATTTTGGGTGGTGCTTAATAATTTCCTCCACTCGCCATGCAAAATGGTAAAAAGTTTCTGTAATTATTTCTAATTCTTCCAATATTTCAAAATTTGGAGTTTTTGGATTGTGCATAAAAGTGTTATTCAAAAACTTAGATTTATTGATTAACCAATTTAATTGCATCAATCTTTTTCCAAGTTCCGCATCTTGGAATGATATTAATCCTTCCGTTTCCAATAGTTTTCGTCTATACTTATTAAACTGCAGAATAATATCTGAAAACATGTGAGAAATTTAATTTTGTTGATATATAAAAATGTATGAGGAAGAGTCAAAAATCATAATTTCATTCCTGCTTTATTCATCATAAAGGATTGATATCATGAAGAAAGAAAAGTATCAATAAATTCACGCACACAGGATTTGCCACCTTTTTTACCTAATACTACATCAGCAATCAATTTGATTTCATTAACAGCATCTGCAGGGCAGGCTGAAAAACCAACTGCCTGAATCAGTTTTTCATCGTTGAGGTCATCACCAATGTATGCCACATTTTCAAGAGAAATAGACAGCTTTTCGCACCAGGATTTAAGTATATCCAATTTTTCTTCTAATCCTAAATACACATGACTGATTCCTAATAATTCCGCTCTTCTTTGAATGATCGTTTTATTAAATCCAGAACTGATAATTCCTACAGGAAAGCCACTCTTTGTCAGTTTTCGAATAGCCAGACCATCTTTTGCATTGAATTTCTTGAACTCATCACCCGATTCTGTATAAAACATTCCACCATCAGTCAACACGCCATCAACATCTAATACCAACATCTGAATTTTCTGATCCTGAAATTGTTTTTTAGATCTTAAACTGACATCTATTAATTGTTGATAGGGTAGCTTGGTTTGTTTTGATACTGACATCAACAAATCAAGACCTATATCTTGCTTGAGAATGTTTTCATTCAGTTTCCCAATTTCAATAAGATAATTGATATTTTCTTTGAAATAATTCATACTAGATAAGCTTTCTGTTTAAGGCAGAGGCAAGTGGTTTGAGGCTGTTATACAAATCCTTGAATTCATTATGATTCAATTGCTGTGAAGCATCTGATTTCGCCACTTTAGGATTTGGATGAACCTCAATTAATAAACCATCTATTCCCATGGCAAAACAGGCTCTGGCTAAATCAGGAACCCCATATGCATATCCAATGGCATGACTTGGATCAAGAATAATAGGCAGGTTTGTGTATTCTTTTAAATGGGCAACACCACACAAATCGAGTGTAAATCTTGTTTTTGTTTCGAATGTTCTGATTCCACGCTCACACAAAATAACATTCATGTTTCCTCCTGAAAGAATAAATTCAGCAGCTTGCACAAACTCCTGAATTGTTGTTCCAAAACCACGCTTTAATAAAACCGGTTTTTGTGTTTTTGCACAAGCGCGTAAAATTCCCTGACTATACATAGCCTTTGCTCCTATCTGCACGACATCCGAATATTCAATAATCTCGTTGACATGTGTGGCATCTCTAACCTCACTGAATAGACTGAATTTATTATCATCACAAACTTTGCGTAAAATCTTTAATCCATCTTCACCCATCCCCTGAAATGAATAAGGAGAGGTTCTGGGCTTATAGCTCCCAGCCCTAAGACAACTTAGGTTTAGCTCGTTTAAAAGCTCTGCAGTTTGCTCTACTTGCTCTATGGACTCTACCGAACAAGGCCCTGCAACCATTAATGTATTTCCTGTATTCCCTCCAATTTGGTTTTCTCCAATTTGGACGCTTCTTTTTCCTGTTGTATAGGCAATATCCGCAAGTTGAATGTCTGAGCTAAAAACAAAAACCTCATCAACAAGGTCGTCAAACTTGGATGGGAGTTCCTTCACCGAACTACTATTCACCAGAATGGTTTTGTCCTGATCATTAATTACTATTGCCTGTAGCTCTTCGGCAATTTGCGCTACTTGTTGGATACCTTGTTTCAGATGTATTATCATTACTCCCCTTTAATTAAATTTTCGAATGTTAGTGCTCCTGTAAAAACGCCTTCCCTGTTGACAACAGGAAGATAGTTTACTGGAAAATTTTGTGTTTTTATATATTGAATCAGCTCTTGTATTGTCATGTCATCATAAACTGTTGCAGGATTAAAATTTGTAATTTCTTCAGGAGTCGTTTGATTTAAATCGCTTAAATTTTTCAGCAAGCCTTTTCGAACATCCGCATTTGCTATAAATCCCTGAAGTTTTTTATCTTCATTTACATAAACGGTAAAGCCCAATTTGTTTTTATCGATGGAAGATAAAATTTCAGAAAAAGAAAAACGATTTGGACTTATTGTATCAATTTCCTTCGCAGGAATCATAAAGTCTTTAATCTGATAAGTAGATTGAACAGTATTCATTTTCAAATCCAGAAGCGCTGAACTTTTTTGATTGGCTCTCATCAAAAATGAACCAGAAACAGCAGCATCAACTCCAATGTTTCGAAGTATAAACGACACCTCCCCATTTACACCTCCATCAACATGAATGTTGGTGGAGGGATATTGCTTTTTAAATGTCCGAATTCGTTTAAAATTATTCTTCCGAAACTCACCTTTACTATAGCCAGGCGTGGTGGCCATAAACATGATAAAATCTACTGATGCAGAAAATTCTTCAAAAACGTTTAATTCGGTTTCTGTAGTAATTGCTATTCCTTTTTTTGATAAAATCTCTTTTGGAATATCTATAAAACGCTGAACTGCTTCGTATTGAAATGTAATATACTCAGGTTGGTGCTTTATGATCAATTCAAAATAAGCCTCAGGAGTAGGACTAATTATATGCAGATCGATTGGTTTATTTGTATGCCTTCTAATCTCAACAATATCCTCAAATACCTTGGGATTATCATTGCAATCAATATGAATAAAATCAATGGGTAATGAATTTAATTCATTAATGATTTCTTGTAAGTTTCCGTTTTTACTTGAATATATGGAAGCAGAAATTTTCATAATTACACGGCAAAAGTAAGCATATTTCAATACGATTTCATCTTAAGTCATTGCTGGAGATTAAAATCAAGAGTTGCTTAATCTTAATAAATATCAGATATCTTTATCTTTGAGCCATAAAATACAAACAGCCATGAAAAATTTATCCATAATAATCACACTTTTAGTTGTTTTGATCGGTTGTCAAAATAAGTCGGAAAATGAGCAAAGTGCCTTAGATCCAGAGAATAAAGTAACTGTTGAAATGTTTGTGAGTGGAATGACCTGCGCAGGTTGTGAACGAACCATTGTAAATACGGTTTCTGAATTAACCGGAACTTTTGAGGCAGAGGCGTCAAACGAAGATGGTACTGCACGAGTTGTTTATGACAAAAGTAAACTGCAAGTAGAGGATATCACTAGTGCTATCAGTAAAAAAGGCTATACGGTAGATAGCTTTGTTATTAAGGATTTTATTGAGGAATCTGAATAAATTATTGTTGGAACAGAACTCTTAAGATCAACAATATCCCAAAAAATACTAAAAGTATTCCAACAACTTTATTCATTATGACAATGGAGCGAGGTTTTATTAATCGCTTAATTCGAAACGCCAAAGCCCCTTTAATAAGGTTCAAAATGGTATAAATCCCCATAACTATACTGAAAAACACAACAACATCCAGATGATAATTATCGTTATTCCCATAATTTGATCCAACAAGTGTGACCACACCAATCCAGAATATCCAGACAAAAGGATTTGCAATATTCAGCAAAAAACCTTTGACAATATATTTAATAGCACTCGAAGTCGTTAAGCTTTCTTCGATTGGGCGCATGTCTTTAAACCTGATCTTTTTCAAATAAGAAACAATGCCGAAGACAATTAATATTAGCCCTCCAATAATTCCAATGATCAGCTTATTGTTATTATTTTCAAGCAATTGTGTAGTGCCAAGCAAGCTAAGAAATATTAAGGCAACATCATTAATCACAATGCCAAAAAGCAAATAGCTACTTGCCCAAAAACCACGATAAATACTGGTTTGCAGGTGGGCAAAGAACACTGGCCCTATCATAATAGTGAGTGTGAGCCCCAATATTATTCCTTCAACTATTACTTCCTGAAACATTTATACTTTATTCTTCTCAATAAATTTATCCCACTCCTGCAGCTGTCCGTTTTTCAATACACGAGGAAATTTGTGTTGGCCTCCAATTTTTCCTTTTTCTTTCATCCAATCATAAAAAAGATGAGAGGGCAATACTTCAACAATGACATCTTTTATAGCTGCAATCCGCTCAACTCTATAATCGTCATTTAATACTTTTATATCTTTGTCAATTTGTTCTTTTGCTACATTGGGGTCCAGAAAATCATCGGTTCCTATATACCATTTATGCGCGAACAAACTGCCATACTTAATTCCTGCAACAGCAAATTCCCTTACATCAATATTCAATCCATCTTCTAATTTCTTAATGGCCATATTCATGTTTTCCTGCGACATATGTTCACCACATAAATTAAGAAAATGCTTTGTTCTGCCTGTGATCACAATTTCTGCCAGTCTTTTGTTCGTAAATTTAATAGTATCCCCAATCAGGTATCTCCAGGCTCCGGCACAAGAACTTAAAAGCAAGGCATATTCTTTCCCCTCTTCAATTTCATCAATGGTAAAAGTTTCCGGATTTTCAATTATAGCTCCTTCAGAGTCAAAATTATTTTCATTGAAAGGAACAAATTCATAAAAAATACCATTATCCAAAACCATCTGCATGCCTTCAGCTTCTGGCCTATTTTGAAAGGCTATAAAACCTTCAGAAGCCAAATATGTTTCAATATAGGTTAGTGGTTTAGCCAGCAGTTTTTCAAATCCTTTTTTATAGGGCGCAAACGAAACTCCTCCATGAACATAAATACTCAGGTTAGGCCAAATATCGTGAATATTGTCAACCTGATAATAATCAATTATTCGTTCCAATAGTATTTGAAGCCAGGCTGGAACACCGCAGATAACGCCCATATCCCAATCTTTTGCCTTTCTAACTATTTCATCAAGTTTGGTACTCCACTCTCTTTCTTTAGAAATTCGTTTACCCGGTTTATAAAAATGTTGAAACCAAAAAGGAATATTACTGGCTGAGATTCCGCTGAGATCGCCTTCATAATAAGTGCCATTAAACTGTAGGTGGGTACTCCCACCTAACATCAAAATTCCTTTGTTATAAAATTCTTTAGGGAAATCATATTGCGCCAAAGAAAACACTTGTCTGGCACTTATTTTCTTGATTGCCTTTAGCATTTCGTGAGTAACCGGAATATGCTTGCTCGATGCTTCTGAGGTTCCACTACTCAAAGCAAAATATTTGATTTTACCGGGCCATGTTACGTAGGTTTCGCCACTCAACGACCGATACCACCAGCTTTTAAAAATTTTGTTATAGTTATAAACAGATACATTTTGTTTATAGGCTTTTACAACGTCCTTGCTTTTAATTATTTCATGAAAATTAAAATATTCTCCAAAAGATGTAAGCTGTGCTCGTCTGAGAAGTTTCTTTAAAACTTTCTTTTGAAGCTCAATACCTTGACCTGGAGATAACTCTTTGGGTGGCTTCCCTCTAAGTTCAATTGCCGCTTTAATAATTGATCCTAAAATAGGCATGAATATGTTTTTAAATCAGACGCAATTTACAGTGTTTTTTGATTCAAATGGAGCATAAAAAAACCCGGACATTTGCCCGGGTTTATATAATATAATCTGAGATCGATTATGAAACTTTTTCGAGTTTTTTCATAATTGAGAAAATAAATGCAGCAGCAATTAAGGACAATGCAATAAATAATCCCCAAACTTGCCAGATAGCAATTCTTTCGTACATGAAACTTCCTATCCATAACATTTGGTTACCTAAAGCTGTGGCTCCTAACCAACCACCTTGCATTAAGCCTTGATATTTTGGTGGAGAAACTTTTGAAACAAATGATATACCCATTGGGCTCAAGAAAAGTTCAGCAACAGTTAATGTAAAGTAGGTGCTAATTAGCCAACCTGTACCAACTCTAGCATGACCAGGATCACCTTGCATGATATCAAATGGATCAAGCCCAAGTGAACCAATTAAAAGCACAACAAAACCAACAGCTGCGAGTATCATACCGACACCAATTTTTCGTGGGGCAGATGGTTCTTTTCCTCTTCTATTCAAATAGGCAAATATTCCTACAACAACCGGTGTTAATAATACAATCATTGTTGGATTAAAATGCTGGAATAGTTCAGGTGAAAATGGATTTGATTCAGCATTGTGAGTGTAAAAATAATAGGTAGCAATAATTGAAGCGCCTAATAATACACCACTTATAATTCGAGTCTTTAATGCTGCTTTTTTCTGAACTAATGTCCCAAGCGATAGCAACCCAACTACTATTGAAAGCAAAGACCAAATATTAAACACAAGATAAGTTCCAGGTCCTACCGATGTAACCGTATAATCCCGGGCAAAGAAACTCATGGTTAATCCGTTTTGATGGAAAGCCATCCAGAAGAAAATAACAACACCAAAAACAAGGAATAATGCGGTCATACGTTGCTTTGTTTCTGCTTTTGACATTTCAACAACTTCACCTTTTTCAGCAGCTTGTTTTTTAACGTCCGGCAACATTTTCTTAAAGAATGTATATACCAGGAATGAAATAACCATAGTACAAGCAGCAACCCCAAATGCCATATTAAAACCTGCTCCATAAGCATCAATATATGTTTGAGCGAATGCAGAAAGATCAGTAACATGCTGTCCATTTAAAGATACCTGATCAGCTAAGCCTTGTACTGTAGATAAATCAGCTGAATTTAATAAGGCTACATCATATGCCCCATCAGCTCCTTTCATTTTCTCTATTAATGCAGGAAGGTCATTGTTCCGTAAAAATCCTTTGGATTTGATAAACCAATTAATAATACCAGCAGCTGCACTTGGTGCGAATAAAGCACCAATATTGATACCCATATAAAATACACTAAAGGCAGAATCTCTTAGATGAGAATATTTAGGTTCGTCATAAAGTTGTCCAACAACAGCTTGTAAGTTTCCTTTGAATAATCCATTACCGAAGGCAATTACAAAAAGAGCAACAAGTGTGAAAATGAGACCAAATCCAGGGACTGTCATCAGAACATAGCCTGCTAACATAGTAACCAGACCAATGTAAATAGTCCCTTTATAGTTCTTTGTTCTATCGGCAATTAAACCTCCGACTAAAGCAAGTCCATAAATTAAACCATAGAATACACTGTAAATAATACCTGCATTTGATTCAGTTAATCCAAACTTTGAAGTGAGATAAAATACCAAAATTCCCATCATGGTGTAGAATCCAAAACGCTCTCCCATATTAGCAAAGAACGCTACATAAAGTCCCTTAGGATGACCTTTAAACATAAATTTAGTTTTTTAGTTAATACAAATTGTATGATTGATTTCAAAAAATGAATTGCGAAAATACTACAAAAATGCTATTAATTGGTTGCTAATACTTTATTAGTGAGGACTAATGATATTAATCAGCATATGGGAGATTTGAGTGTGAGCTAATCTATCAGCGAAAGTAATAAAGTGATCAGTCAAAATTATATAATTCTGAGTCCTAAACTAACTATTATTTTTTGGCTAACTTTTTTATTTGTTCCCAGAGTTTACTGCGCATAGGATATTGAGAAATATTGATCAGGCCTGGATGGAGTAAAAATGCTACAACACGTTTTTCTATCCAATGATGCATGGGAAGCAATATCGCAATCAGAAAGATTTTAATAAGTAAAATTTTCCAGGGTTCTCCATGGGTCAGATCATGAATCCATTTGTCAGCAATCAGAATAATAAACTCAAAAAGAAATATAAACGAAAAGAAGCCCAACATTTTAATCAGCCTCTCTGAAACTTTTAAGCTCCCAAGCATTAGTAAAACAATAAATATGAAAATGATGAGTATAATCATGGCAGTATATTGAATGGAATGCCTCCGACTGGTCGCTTGCTTTTCTGATTTGAGTGCAATTTCATGTAGCTGGCTTTCATGATCGATCTCCATGATTAGCATTTGGTTATCTTTCAACATATAATTAATGCTGTCGGAAAGGGCTTTTGTTAATGCCAAATATTTGTATGCATTGGCATAATCTTCCAATCCTGAATAGATTGATTCAAGTTGAGTAGAAGCACTAAGCATATAATCAAAATAGGCAGCTTCACTGGCCAGATCATAAGAGCTGGTAAATTTTTCAATGGCCTTTTCAATATTTCCTTGCCTCAGCAGGAATTGACCAAACCTGTTGTAAAAATTAGATTGAAGTATTTTGTTTTGATCGGTCTTTAAAAACAGTTCAGCTTCTTCGAAATAATAGATTGCAGAATCGGGTTGGTTACACTCTTCACAAAAAAAAGCATTGATGCGTGCATATAATCCCGGGTTTTCCGTTTCCAGTTTTTTTAGTTCATCTGGAAATTGGACGTAGTATAACTTCCGCAACTCCTTGATTTTATTTGCTTCAATTAAATGCGTTCGAATTAATGCAATTTCAAATTTTAGCATTCGTTCGTGTTTTGTCCTCTTGGCAAAATCTAGGATTTCCTGAATAATCACACCACTTAATTGGTTATCATTTGAATTCAGGTCGATTACCTGTAAATCATATTTTGTCCACATTAAAGCAGCTGAATCGATAGGAGTTGATTTTTTCAGCAACTCACTTTGCATTAATTTATAATGGATCGCTTTATTGTAAATCCTGCTCAGGTTATAGAAATGTGATAACTGTTCATAACACATGATTTTTAACTTGGTATTTGCCAGACGTTCAGCAAGACTTAATGCATTGAGGTAGTTCCGAAATGCTTCAATTTTTTGATTTTTCCCCTCCAGACTTTTTCCTATTTTCAGGTAGCTTTCAGTTTTCCAAACTACATTGTCGGTTGTTGATGCGATAGACAAAGCTTTATAGCTGTATTCGAGTGCCTTGTCATATTTATATCCTGCCAAATAAACTAAAGCCAAGTTACTAGCATTCTCAAATTGAATAAAAGTTTTGCTGCCAAAAGATGCATCTTCAGCCCGTATTGCATAACCGAGAGCTTTTTGGTTGTACATATATAAATTGTTGGATAAGATGTATTTACTATAAGCAAATTGGAGTAATTCTGGTTGGTAGCTGGCTTCAGCAATCTGGATGGCCAATTGGCTTACACTATCTGCCTTCTGATCATTTCCTATGTAATCCAAGTAATAAAATGCCTGATCAAAAAGTTTCTCAATCCGAAGTTTGTCGTTTTTTATGTCTTTATTATCTTCCTTTTGACTGGAAGCATGATCTTTATGATCTGTTTCGCCCAAGAGTTTTGTAGCCGGCAAAAACGTTATAAGTGCAAGGATAAGGCTGAAATGGACAAATAGTAGTATACGTATGCTTAAACATTGACATCCCATTAAATGATCTTTAGCCTTCATAAAACATTATAATTATAATTGTCAAAAATAGTTATCTTTGTTTAAATATATTATTATTTAATAATGATTCCAAATAACAATTTTATGAAAATGCAATTTAAGCCCCGAAAATTTACTGGTTTTTTAATCGGAATTGTAATGGGTATATCCGTATTTGGCTTACTCTCCTTTACTAATGGAACGAGTGTTTTCGGATTCGGGGATACAGTTAACACCATTTCTGTATCGGAAGCAAATGCATATGTTAAAAACTATCAATCAAGCCCAGAGAACTCATCAAATGTGATCAAGGGTTTTACGATTGACAAAACTCAACTCGAAGCTATGAACCTTATCGCATCTGAAAACGCTAGTCTTTCAGGATTCCGGATTTATTATGGAAAAGATAATCTTTCAAAGCAAGTAGGAATTGTAGTTGGGGTTGATAATCAGGGAAAAGATGCAGTCAATCTGTCTATTTACAGCACTTCAGCAGCATTATCTAATCCTTGCCCACCGGTTTGTGATTCAGAAAGTGCCATATTAAGGGATTAAAAAAGATCTGTGAGTTATCTAAGATTTCGCCCTTCGGTCGAAAAGACAAAAAGTGCAGGATATTAATTCACAATAAGAAAAATTTCATCCAGTTTTCTGGGCTTCGTAATTTCAACACCATCTTGTAGTGTTGCAACCTGAATGTCCATAAATATCAATTTATCTCCCTTCTTCACACCTGTCAATGCTTCTTTCATTTCAGCTGTAAGGAAATTTGAATTTGCATCATAGCTTTTACTATGTCCACCATTCGGTTGAACAAGCATTGAAAATGATACAACCTGATGTTTTAGGTCGAAGGGAAAACTTTCCATTCTGGCAGAAATAAAACTCACAATCCTTAATTCACCCCTTCCAATATTACCACCAGCTTTCGATCCAAAATAAGGTGTTGCATATGGAATCCTTCTTAATAGGAAAATCTTTTTTTCAATAAATACAGTATCCTTGTCTTTGGATATCACATGAACATTAATGCCAAATTTTATGCTCTGTCCTCTGGTATATGTTGGTTTGATCGTATAGCTTCCACTGCCACCTTTCAATTCACAATCCTCGGATGAAGAAATATAAATCTGTTCCGCTAAATATCCATCCACTGAAACTGAAACGGGATTGGCCAGGTTTATATATAAAATAGTAAGCTCATCGTTAGAAACAGTAACCCTTGGAGTTGTGGCTGTGTTTTGGCCAAGACAGATGCCTGACGAAACAATTGAAATCAAAACAAATAATATGCTTAATTTAAGGAAGACACTATTTAAATTCATGTGAATAGTTTTGGTTTAATGCTAAATATACGCAGAAATTGAAAGATTATTGCCCAGCCTTGTTAGCACTTGAATTTAGGTGATAGGATAAATCTCTGGCTAAAAAGGTATCTATTTCACTATCAAATGAATGTCCTCGATTTTCCTTTTTTCAGTAATTTTTACTCCTTCGGCTACCATTTCTGCACTTGCTATTTTTATATCAGCTATTATAAATTTATCTCCTTTCTGCACATTGTTTAACACCATTTTCATTTCAGGTGACAGCCTAGGTCCTTCAGTAGTATAATATTGTGCAAATCCTCCATTGGGCTGAAAAATCATTTTAAAAGAAGAAACATTATATCTAAGATCGAAAGGAAAATCCTCCAACCTAACAGATATAAAATTAACAATTCTTATTTCGCCTCTACTAATTAGCCCACCAGATTTCGATCCAAAATAAGGCGTTGGCATAGGAATTCTTTTAATTCGGAATGACTTTTTCTCTACAAAAATAGTATCCGTATTGTTTTTGGGAATTACATATACTGAAAAGTCAATGCTTCTAACTTTACCTCGAGTATCTATAGGGTTAATAGTATATCGCCCACTGTCTCCTTTCAAATTGCACTCAGCAGAAACTGTAACATAAATTTGCCCAGACTCAAAACCATCAACAGCCACTGAAATAGGATTATCCAGACCAATGTATACAGCATTCATTCCTTCGTTGGCAACTACTGCTCTGGGCTGCACTATTTGCTTTTGACCAGAACAAGCCATCAAAAAACAAACAGATAGAATGACAATAAATGTATAAATTTGACGTAAAGAGAATAACTGAAACATGGCGATATGTTTAATTCACTTATAAATGTAAAAAGAATAATCTTCATCACTATTCTTTCTTCACTATCAATAACTGGATTTTCACAAAAATATTCTGATGAAGAAATTAAAGACTATTGTGACTGTTTTATTACTCATTATGAAAATGTTTTCTGGGGTAGGTTAGTAAAAATAGAGAAGTACAATTTAGAAAAAGGGTCTCATCTCTGGCGAACTTATGACTACAAATTCAAAATAGCCATTGACACACTTTACAAAGGCATTAATGATTCATTTATATGGTTTCAGTCAATAGATGAATATGGCTTCCCTGATTCATCTGAAATTGAGAAGTCTAATATATTCAGAACCACTTCTTATGGCGAAAAGTCATATTCTGTTCTAGAATGTCAACCAAATTCATTTTACCCACATGATTATGTTTTGGAGATTGATGCATTTGATTCAATAAATCCCATACTTCAAAAAATGGCTCTCAATAAATTTTCGAAAATCTTCTCTGGAACACCTACAAAGGACTCTCCTGTATTTGACACATTTATTTCTAAATCTGACACTTCAAAGCTTGTTATCAAAGAACGAAAAATAGAATTCCAGGTTTATGAATGGTTTAATGGAGATGCTGGAACTGATAAAACATTCGTTTATACTTTACCTCTTGATGCTAATGGTTTGAATTTCAAAATTGGAGAGGACTATTTGGTTTATGCTGAAAAAACAGATTTTATCAATGGGAAAATTCGCTTTCGCGCGATGAAGCCAACTTCCTTAAGTCTCCCCTTGAAATTTGCTGATAAGCATATTGAAATACTAAGCGATTTGACTCAAAAATGATATTTGGTTGGTGGTGGTGCGGACACCATCAAGGGCTTTGGAGTTGTATTGCAAAATTCCAATTAGAATTCATCTGTCAGCCTATATGGGCAATCCATTGCTAAACCTAGAGATACTTCTCTGACTTTCAGTATGACAGAAACCATGAACATGCTGGTGCTTTGTATTGCAAAACATTACCGTTTGCAGCGGTAGGATTTTGATTTAGGCTGTCTCAAAAGCCCCTTGCTTCGTCATTCCCGTGAAAACGGGAATCTCTTACTGATTGAATTTGAGATAGCCTCTTACATTTTTAGAAAACTAAACGTTTTCTTCTCTTTCTCATTTTGTAAAAGGATGAAGTAATAACCTTTATCCAGCTTGCTTGTGTTGATGATGGTTTGAGATTCAACTAGTTTGCCAGTCAAAACAATTTTTCCTTCCAAGTTAAAGATTGAATAAGAACTTGCTTTCATATTATTCTGGCTAATAATTGTCAATTGATTATGAACCGGATTAGGATAAACCCTGAAACTTGAATTTGATATAAGTCTTTGTTCTTCTGTTCCCAAAACATCATGCACCGTTTTTATTTTTGCCGAATAGACTCCATTTCCATGGGTGGCTATCACAATTGTTCCATCCGATTCACGTGTTTTTATCATATCAACAACAACATTTCCAATGCTATTGGGCCCCAATTGAGTCCAAACAGTAGAAGTACCATCAAGCAGGTCGGTTCCAAACAAACCAATGGATGTGCCAACTAAATACAACGTTTTACCATTCACATGCATGATTTCAGCCCAACGTATACTTGGACCATCACCCGTGCCATCTGAATTTTCCTCTAAATTACCTGCAACTTTTGTCCAGCTATCCCCAGCATTCTCACTATAGTAAAGGCTGTATGTTTTGTAATTGGAAAATACTACAAACACCTTGTCTCCATCATGAGGATCAACAGTGATACAAGAAATATTACCTGCATTTGTTAAGGTAGTTATTCTTTGATGCGCTGGATCGCCTGTATGGGCATTATCAATTTTATACAATACACTTTTACTGGTACCATAATAGACCCGATGTGGTGGATTATTTTTTGACACCCCTAGTGCCGAAATTGATCGATTTGGATAAATAACAGAATCGCTATACAAAAACCAACCGGTTTTAATTGAATCATAATTCTCTGTATATGGAATGCTTTTGACACTGTCGTTCCTCCACAAATGATATCCTTCGGCCAGATACAAAATATTATCATCATTCGGATCTAAAACAAAGGGATTGATAAACTGATAATTTTTCCCTCCAATGGGATCAATACGAGCAAAAGTGACTCGATTACCCTGATCATCCAGTTTCATTTTTGCCATTCGGCCTAATTGGGTTGATAAAATGTAAAAGTCTCTTTTTCTTGCAATGGCACTATAGGAACCATCGCCATTCAATGGCAATACCCAGTCCTTTTCAGGATTATCACTATTCACAAACAAGTTCCCATTATCTTGCAAACCAGCCAGAATAACATCACTTTCCTCATCCTGCTGAATGTTAATTGTATATAATTGTGTAGTTAGATAGCCCTTGTTTAAGGACGTCCATTTAACTGTATCTGCCAATGCATTGTCTGTTCTGAACATACCGCCATCATTCCCATTAATCAAAACATTTGCGTTTGATGGAAGAAACAGCAATTCATGCTGATCGGGATGATGATTAGGATAAACCGTCCAATTTGGTCGCTTAGTATGAACACCATAGCCTCCCAATTGAACCGTATGATTAGACGTTGTAAAAGCATCTGAAGATCGATAAATATTGGT
>JABINZ010000124.1 GCA_018698135.1 Bacteroidota bacterium | reverse complement strand
CTCTTGTCCGGGAAATAAACCGTGCTCAAATTTTGCTCCCCATTCAAAATACTTATTAACCATAAATACCAAGGCAAAAACAATGGTTAGCCAAAGAAAACCAATAGCAAGTTTTGGTTTGTTCTTTTGAATAGCAGTTATTGATAGTGCTACTGTTAAACTACTAGTGATTAAGGCAATTGTGTTAATTGTTCCTATAAATACATCCAATTCAGAACCTGCATGAGCAAATGGATCAGGATTTTTATGACGGTAAATGGAGTAGACTAAAAAGAGTCCTCCAAATAATAATAGCTCAGTAAACAGGAAAATCCACATCCCCATTTTTGAAGCTTCATCATCTCTGTGTAAGGTCATGATATTAAGTTTTAGCTTTTGTATTCGTATGGTGCCTCCGTTACAGTTGGTATTTCGTCAAAGTTTTCAATCGTTGGAGGAGAATCGGTTTGCCACTCTAAGGTTAAGCCATTCCAAGGATTCTTGCCAATTTTATGACCTTTTCGTACTCCAATAACAATGTTCGTAATCATTAGTATAATACCAGTTATCAGTACCCATGATCCTACCGTTGAAATGAAATTTTCAACTTGAAAATGAGGTAATTGATTATAGTATCTTCTTGGCATACCTTTGAATCCTGCTATAAACATCGGGAAATAAAGAAGCATAAATCCAGTTATTGTTATCCAAAAAGCAGTTTTTGCTCTTTTAATATTATACATCTTTCCATAAATTTTGGGAAACCAATAATGCAATGCCGCAATAAATGCATATCCAGTTCCTCCAAACATAACAAAATGGAAGTGTGCTACTACAAAATAAGTGTCATGCAAGTGAACATCAGTAGCAAGAGCCCCTAATACCAGCCCGGTCAATCCGCCAATTGTGAAAAGGAAAATGAATCCCATTGCCCAAAGCATAGGTGGTTGCATATCAATTGCTCCTTTATACATGGTGGCAATCCAGTTGAATACTTTTATGGCACTTGGTATAGCCACAAGAAATGTTAGCAGTGAAAATACAATTCTGGCTTGGCCACTCATGCCCGAGGTAAACATATGATGCCCCCAAACGAAATAGCCAATAAAGGCAATAGCTAAACTGGAATAAGCAATGGCTTTATAGCCATAAATTCTTCTGCGACTGAATACAGGAATAATCTCAGAAATTATACCCATTCCGGGTAAAATCATAATGTAAACTGCTGGATGAGAATATATCCAGAATAAATGTTGGTACAAAATAGGATCACCTCCCAAGGCAGGGTCAAACAGGCCAATTCCTAAAACTCTTTCTGCGATAATCATCAATAAGGTAATTCCAATAATAGGAGTTGCTAAAACCTGTATCCATGAAGTTGCATAGGTGCTCCACGCAAATAAGGGCATTTTAAACCAGGTCATGCCGGGTGCTCTCATGCGATGAATGGTAGTTAAGAAGTTTAATCCGGTTAAGATTGATGAAAACCCCAGTATAAATGCAGCCAGAACTGAGAGTGAAACATTGGTTCCGGTTCTTACGCTATAGGGTGCATAAAATGTCCATCCTGTATCAGCTGGTCCATCTCCTAATACCAATGTCGATAAGGCGAATAATGCGCCTACAACGTATAGATAGTATGAAAAAAGATTCAAACGAGGAAATGCAACATCCTTTGCTCCCAAAATTAAGGGAAGAATAATATTGCCAAACACAGCAGGAATTCCTGGAATTATAAAAAGAAAAATCATTATTACCCCGTGTAGCGTAAATAACTGATTATATGTTTCTGGCTCCATTATTTGTTTGCCAGGTTTTATGAGCTCTAATCGCATCAAAAACCCAAGAGCCATTGCCACCAGGAAAAATACCATGATGGAATAAAGATACATGAGGCCTATTCGCTTGTGATCAGTAGATAGAAGCCATGCGAATATGCCTTTACGTCCTTGTTTATCCTGAAAAAAATTGAGATGTTCTTTTTGTATAAGGTCTGTCATCTGATAACTAGTTTTCTGTTTTCTTTCTTTTTAAAACCAAGATTAGGAAAAATATAACAGCAAATAAAATCACCACTGTGGCACCTATTTTTGTTACATTGAATACATATTTTTTCCCATCTGCATCATAGCTAAAACAATATTGCAATACTTTGCTAATAGTTGGTGAAGATTTGCCTTCCGAGGCTTCCATCACAGCCATTTTTAAATCAAATTGATTGAATTTTGTTCCGTATAAATAGCGAGTTACTTTACCATCCGGACTTAACAGAATTAATGTACCGGCATGAATAAAATCTTTTCCTTCCCGTTTAAATTTAAAACCAACAGCATCCGTTAATCCATAAATATTGACGCTGTCACCGGTAAACCACTTCCATGCATCTTCATCCACTTCTTTTTCAATTTGTTTTAAATAATTAAAACGTTTGCTTTTTGCCAAACTTGGTGTTTCCGAATAATTAAAGCTAATTGTAAAAACCTGATAGTCAACGCCTAATTCAATATCAGCCCAATCAATAACTTCTGCAAGACCATCTAAAAGTGGGCTGCAAATGCCAGGGCAGGTAAAGTAGACAAGAGAAAGAACGGTTGGCTTATCTATTAATGAACTAAGTTTAACCAAATTGGAATCAATATCATAAAATTCCAAATCGGTAGGAATGTACTTATCCAATTGTTCATATATCCCTATTTCAGGCATCTCTTGTTCTTGAGAATAAGAAACCGCAAATAGCGAAATAGAAAATAATAGTAAGAATAGCGATTTTTTCATAATAATTGTGTTTTGTGTTTGTTTGACTTAATCGACATGCAGACTCCTGGCTGCTTCTACATCAGCAAGCTCAATGAAGCCTCCATTGTTTCCCCAGGAATTCAAAACGTAATTTACGACATCAACAACTTCCTGATCCGTTAGCTCAAACCCTTTGATTCCTGCCGACATTATATTTCCAGGATAGCTTATTCCATTGACCAAAATTGGTTCTTGAGAGCCATTAATGGCTTGTGAAATTGCTCTTGGAATATCTGCCAATAAATAATCTGCATTTGCTAAAGGAGGAAAGCTCGGTGGTAATCCTTGTCCATTTTCCATATGGCATGTGAAACAATTTCCTTTCCCATTGTAAATTTCCTTACCTGCTGATAAATTCATTTCATCTGATACAGCGTCCGACTCAACAATTTCTGCGGTTGGTTCTTCGCTTACAGCTGTGGTGGTGCTTTTCGAATCACCTCCACAGGAGATTAAGAATAATGAAGAAGTAAAAATTGAAATAAAAATGATAACTAATCTGTTTATATGCATTTTCATGATTGTTAAATTGATTTATAATTCATCACAAATATACAAATTTATAGATATATAAACAGTCTAAAATAAAAATCATTCTAAAAAACGAACAAGGCCTAAAATGCCCTATTGTTAATAAATTTGAATAAGGGGGACTTATTTCTTTCTAGAATTTATCTCCCTGCGGCTCCTTTGCATTAGCCGGATTACTACCTTGCTTGCTCCAAATAAAGCTAGATAGCTGAATGATTTGTTCGGTAGCGAGTTGATCTTTAAAAGGAGTCATTCCTTTTTGAATGTTTCCATTTGAAATAATATCAACCATGTTATTAATACTATTTCCATAAATCCAATAGGCATCAACTAAATTAGGTCCAATCGCATTTCCTTCAAGCTGAACTCCATGGCATGTGACACATGTTTTTGAATTGAATAGCTCTTCA
This sequence comes from Bacteroidota bacterium, assembly GCA_018698135.1. Classification (NCBI taxonomy): domain Bacteria; kingdom Pseudomonadati; phylum Bacteroidota; species Bacteroidota bacterium. The sequence goes on along the minus strand of JABINZ010000124.1, from coordinate 3,089 downwards.
CCAGCTTGCAAACTTGCATCATCAGTTAAAAAAGTTAATGTTAAAGTTCCTTCTGATTGGGAAGCTTCGAATTTGGCCATTTCTTTTTCATACTTTTCGTTTTGTGTGTCGCCTGTTTTAAAAACATGATACACAAAAAAGTAAATTCCAGCAAATACAATACTGGCATAAAATAAATAGACAAGCCATGGAGGTGGAGGGTTGTCTAATTCGCGAATACCATCAAAATCATGATCAACAAGAAGTTTGTCCTTTTCTTGTTCTTTAACGTCTAGTTCAGTATGATCTTCCATGATTATGCAATTTTTTTATTGTTCAATATGATTATTCGAAGTTTCATTATCATCAAAAGGAATATTCTTCATTTTGTTAATATGCTTACGATCAGCTTTTATGACCCAAATAACAACTCCTACAAATAGCACCAGAAAAAGGATTAATGAAATAGCAGGTAAAAAGCCAATCCCAAAAGTATTGTTTAGCGATTCTGAGATAAATTTACTCATCTACTTTATCGGATTTTACGGTAGAAATATCTCTTCCTAGTTTATGCAAATAAGCAATCATGGCAATAATTTCTTTATCCGGAGGGCACTCAATACCATCTGCTTTCAGCTCATTTGAAATTTCAGTTGCTTGTTTTATGAGGTCGTCAATAGCTATTTTATCATAACCTTCAGGATAAGGTACACCCAGTTTCTGCATCACGCGTATTTTGCGAGCTAATTTGCTTACATCCAAATCATCTTCAATCATCCATGGGTAAGCTGGCATAACTGATTTTTCTATCAATTTTTTAGGATCCAACATATGCTTGTAATGCCATGAAGCTTTTTTATAGATTTTTCCTTCTTTCAAATCTCCGGCACGAGCCAGATCAGGTCCGGTTCGTTTCGATCCCCATTGGAATGGATGATCATAAACAAACTCTCCTGCTTTTGAATATTCCCCATAACGGGTTGTTTCATGTCTGAATGGTCTGACCATTTGCGAGTGGCAATTGTAGCAACCTTCGCGTATATAAATATCTCTTCCTTCTAACTCGAGTGGTGAATATGGAGTTACACTAGAGATAGTTGGAATATTGGATTTTACTGTGAGCATTGGAATTATCTGGATAAGACCGCCTATCAGTACAGCAATAACCACCCAAATAGTAAATACAAAGCTTTTCTTTTCCAACCATTGATGTGACGTTTCGCCTGCAACTTTTTTACTAGCAACCAATTGAAGAGCAGGAGCTTCAGATGCTTCATTAGTAATTAATTTTCCAGATTTTATCGTTTTTGATAGATTGATAATCATGATAACAACTCCAGCAAAATATAATATTCCACCAACAAAGCGGGTCACATACATAGGTATGATTTGGGTAACAGTTTCCAAAAAGTCAGGATATGCCAATTTTCCAAATTCATTAAACTCCCTCCACATTGCCCATTGGGTAAATGCTGCCCAATATAATGGTACAGCGTAAAATAGAATTCCTAAAGTACCTATCCAAAAATGAGCATTGGCTAATTTCAACGAATGTAATTTTGTTCCAAAAATTCGTGGTATCATCCAGTATAGCATACCAAATGTGAAAAAGCCATTCCATCCCATCGCACCAATATGGACATGCCCTACGGTCCAATCAGTAAAATGACTGATTGCATTCACATTTTTTAGCGAAAGCATAGGTCCTTCGAAAGTTGTCATTCCATAAGCAGTAACAGCAACAACCATGAATTTCAAAATGGGATTGTCTCGAACTCTATCCCAGGCACCACGTAGGGTTACCAAGCCATTTATCATTCCGCCCCAAGATGGAGCAATAAGCATGATGGAAAATACAACGCCTAATGACTGTACCCAATCAGGAATAGATTGAAAAAGTAAATGATGTGGCCCTGCCCAGATATACAAAAAAATCAAGGTCCAAAAATGAGCTATCGATAGCTTGTAGGAATATACTGGACGATTGGCTGCTTTTGGAAGAAAGTAATACATGAGACCCAGAAATGGGGTTGTAAGGAAAAATGCTACTGCATTATGACCATACCACCACTGTACAATGGCGTCTTGAACTCCTGCGTAAACAGGATATGATTTCAGTATACTTACTGGAATTTCGATGGAATTGAAAATATGAAGAATGGCAACAGTAACAACAGTGGCTATATAAAACCAAATGGACACATACAGGTGCTTGACTCTTCTCCTTGCAATGGTTCCAAACATGTTCCATCCGAATATAACCCACACAATTGCAATCAAAATATCAATGGGCCATTCGAGTTCAGCATATTCTTTAGATTGGGTGAAACCCATGAGTAAAGTAACAGCAGCTAGTACAATTATCAATTGCCAGCCCCAAAAATGAACTTTACTTAAAACATCGCTAAACATTCTTGCTTTAAGCAAGCGTTGAAGTGAGTAATATGCTCCGGCAAATATGGCATTGCCAACAAAAGCAAAAATTATGGCATTTGTATGTACTGGCCTGACACGTCCAAAAGTTGTATACTCCAGATTTAAGTTGAGAGCAGGAAAAGCCATTTGTAAGGCTGCTAATAAACCGACAAACATGCCAACAACACCCCAAAAAACGGTGGCGTACAAAAAGTACTTTACAATTTTATTGTCGTAAGCGAATTTTTGAATTTCCATGGATTATGATTTTTTGTTTTCCTGCGAATCTTTTTTGTCATCAAACAAAATGCGTATTGATGGGGTGTAGTCATCTTCATATTGTCCGCTTCGTACCGACCAAAAAAAAGCAATCAGAAAACCGATGGCAACAATTAAACTTACACCAATTAATATAAAAATTACAGACACGCTTTCATTATAATGATTTGGCTACCAAATTTAGCATAATATTGTATATCTACCTCGGCTAATTAAAATTAATATACAGATTCATTAAAAGTATAAATAACAGAAAAACAGTATCTAAGACGTTTTAAGACCGTTGCAAAACCAATTATTCTTTAATGTTTAAAATTTTATCCGTTTTTTTTGTGTTTTTTTCTTGATTCCATCCAATTTTTTCTTTTTTTCACAGAATAGGTGGGTGTTTTTATGATATTTCTCATTGTTATTGG
>JABINZ010000123.1 GCA_018698135.1 Bacteroidota bacterium | reverse complement strand
CCAATAACAATGAGAAATATCATAAAAACACCCACCTATTCTGTGAAAAAAAGAAAAAATTGGATGGAATCAAGAAAAAAACACAAAAAAAACGGATAAAATTTTAAACATTAAAGAATAATTGGTTTTGCAACGGTCTTATTTCGACTTAATAGAGCAGAGCTATTATTTCCCTCAGGAAGGCTTTGATCTTAGAGAAGATTACCTGACATTTCATGGGGTATCACTCAAATATTTAATCGAAAAACATGGAACACCTTTTCGATTTATGTATCTCCCAAAAATTGGTGATCAAATAAAAAAGACGAGAAACCTCTTTAATCGTGCAATTAAAAAGCACAATTACAAGGGGAATTACCACTTTTGTTATTGTACAAAGTGCAACCATTTCTACCATGTGATACAGGAAGCATTGAAACAGAAAGTAAATCTGGAGACCTCCTCAGCTTTCGATATTGATTTAATTTTGAATTTGAATGAAAAGAAAAAGATTGATAAAAAAAGGATTATCATTCATAATGGTTATAAAACAGATGATTATTTAAGGAAAATTATCAAAATGCAGGAATTGGGTTTTGAAAATTCAACCATCATACTGGATAGCATGGAGGAATTGGATAGACTCTTGAAAATCAAAACAAAAGATCCTGTTAAAATAGGATTGAGAATGGCTATTAATGAAGAAGCCCAATCCGCTTATTACACGTCTCGTTTAGGAATTCCTCATAATGAAATCATTGAGTTTTTTAAAAAGAATATTCGTGATAATGATAATGTAGAATTAAAAATGCTACATTTCTTTGTTGATTCTGGTATTAAAGATACACTTTACTACTGGGGAGAATTTCAAAAAGCACTGAAACTTTATATTGAACTTAAGAAAGAAAGTGTAAACCTGAATTCATTCAATCTTGGAGGTGGCTTTCCTATCCGAAATCATTTAGGCTTTGAGTATAACTATGAGTACATGATAAATGAGATTATTGCCAACATTAAAGACGCATGTACTAAAGAAAACATTGAAGAACCTGATTTATATACTGAATTTGGGAAATATACAGTAGGTGAAGCCGGGGCAATCATTTTTAAGGTTTTGGAACAGAAACAACAAAATGACACAGAAAAATGGTATATCGTAAACAATAGTTTAATGAATACTATTCCAGATGCCTGGTCGATGCACGAAAAGTTCATTTTACTTCCTATAAATAAGTGGGGAAATGAATATGGACGAGCAAATATTGGTGGAATTAGTTGTGATCATTCAGATTATTACAACTCAGAAGATCTAAATCAGGAAGTATTGCTGCCCTACTTTTCAGATAAAGATAAAGAACCTTTATACCTCGGGTTTTTTCACACCGGAGCATATCAGGATTCGATCAGCGGATATGGTGGAATTAAGCACTGTTTGATTCCTTCACCAAAGCATGTAATTATTGACAGAGACGATAAAGGAAACTTTGTTGATTATGTGTATAGAGAAGAACAATCTGCAGATGAAATGTTTAATATTTTAGGCTATAATGGATAGTAAGAATAAGGACCATTCTAATTTTGCGTCATTCCCGCGAAGGCGGGAATCTCACTTTTCAATGTATTAAGGTTCTAAATCCCAACCTGACCAAGAGGACAGGATGTTAACAATAAGCATAAGTAGGAAGGATTAAAATAATATGAAACAAGCATGAGTAAAAAATTTCTCTCACATGGAAATGATTATAATGCGAGTTCCATCTGACAATTAATAAACAATTATAAACAGATGAAAACATTCGCAGGCATAGAAGCTGAATTTGCTTCAATTGAAAATTCAGAAATCTTGCTTCAATCCATTCCTTATGATGGAACAAGCACATGGGGCAAAGGTGCTGATTCAGGTTTTGATGTATTTATTGAGGCTTCTGAAAATATGGAACTTTACGATATTGAAACAGATTCGGAGGTTTATACAAAAGGCATTCATATTCTTCCTACCATCAATGAAAGCTCAACTCCTGAGAAGGTTTATGAAGTCGTAAAGAGTAAAACTACTGAGTTACTGAAGCTAGATAAATTCTTAACCTTTTTTGGTGGCGAGCATTCAGTTAGTATCGGAATTATTGAAGCTTACAAACAAAAATTTCAAGATCTCACCGTATTGCAACTTGATGCACATGCTGATTTGAGAGAGAGCTATTTAGGAAGCAAATACAACCATGCTTGTGCAGTTCATCAGGCCAGTAAAACAACTAATCTTATTCAGCTTGGCATAAGAAGTATGGATATCTGTGAAAAACAATATCTTAATAAAGAAAAGTGTTTTTTTGCTCATACAATGTTTGGCAATGAAGAATGGATTGAAAAATCAATTAGTTTAATGACCAATAATGTGTATCTAACCATTGATTTAGATGCATTCGATCCATCGATAATGCCTGCAACGGGAACACCAGAACCGGGAGGTTTGCACTGGGATAGTACACTAAAATATTTGAAAAAAGTTTTTGAAACAAAGAATGTTGTCGGCTTTGATATTGTTGAATTTGCACCTATTAGAGGATTAAAAGCACCCGGATTTTTGGTATCCAAGCTTTATTATAAACTTTTATCATACAAATTTGAACATGGGAAATAAAGGAAAAATTACTGAGTTTATGCTTGAGCATTTCAAGCACTTTAATTCAGCAGCTTTAGTAGATGCTGCAAAAGGATACGAAAAGCAATTGGAAGAAGGTCATAAAATGATGATTACTCTGGCAGGAGCTATGAGTACTGCTGAATTAGGTAAATCATTAGCAGAAATGATTAGGCAAGATAAAGTTCATATTATATCCTGTACTGGTGCTAATCTCGAAGAAGATTTGATGAATATGGTAGCGCATTCACATTACAAAAGAGTTCCTGAATACAGAGATTTATCTCCACAGCAGGAATGGGATTTACTTGAAAAAGGACTCAACCGTGTTACAGACACCTGTATTCCAGAAGAAGAAGCTTTCAGGCGTTTACAGCAACACATTTTCGACATTTGGAAAAATGCTGAACAGAATAATGAACGCTATTTCCCTCATGAGTATATGTATAAGATGTTACTTTCAGGCGTTTTGGAACAATACTACGAAATTGATCCTAAAAATAGCTGGATGTTGGCTGCTGCTGAAAAAAACATTCCAATAGTTGTTCCGGGTTGGGAAGACTCAACCATGGGAAATATTTTCGCCTCCTATTGTTTAAAAAAAGAACTTAAACCCTCAACCATGAAATCAGGTATTGAATATATGACCTGGTTAGCTGATTGGTATACAGAGAATACACAGGATAATAAAATTGGTTTCTTCCAAATTGGTGGTGGTATTGCAGGTGATTTCCCAATCTGTGTGGTTCCCATGCTTTATCAGGATATGGAAAGAACAGATACGCCATTTTGGAATTATTTCTGTCAGATTTCAGACTCTACTACCAGTTATGGATCTTATTCAGGTGCTGTACCCAATGAAAAAATTACCTGGGGTAAATTGGATATCAATACACCAAAATATATCATCGAATCAGATGCAACCATTGTAGCTCCACTGATTTTTGCGTATTTGTTGGGCTGGTAGCATTTATATGAATTTTAGTTTGAAATTAACAACTTAAAGGTTTTAATTTCTGAATCTGAGAGGACCCGTACAATATAAAATCCATCCTGAATAGCTAGAGATGGTAGTGATATTGCAATTTCTCCTTTAACATCTTTAAACTCACTTTCAACTATTTTTTTAGCATTCACACTATAAACAGTTACTGTATAGTTAGCTTTCATTCTGTCATTAACTAAAATATGAAAATCTCCAGCTGAAGGATTTGGATATACATTTATCTCATTGCTTACTTGAAGACTTTCAATTCCTGAAGTTGCCGCACATAAGCTCGATTGCCTCTGAATATCATACTGAAACATCAACCAATCAGGTCCTGCTCCCTTACCTACAGAAATGCAATAAGCTCTTCCGTAATTTACTTCGAACTTGGGATATTCTGTAAATCCACCAACAACAAAAGCATCCAGTATACCATCTTTATCAAAGTCAGCAATTACAGGTGCATGATCTATGGTAAATGTATCTCCATAATGAGCTTCAAGATCGAGCTCCCAAATTAAACTACCATCAGTACCTTTTAAGGAATACAAATTACCTAATGATGATCCAAAAATCACATCTGGTTTTGAATCATTATCTATATCTGACAATGCCACTCCCCTGAAACAACTTCCATAATTGGGTATATCGTATTCCCATTTTACTTTTCCATCAAATGATAAAGCATACACTTTATACCAGGCAGAAAACAGTACTTCACATCTACCATCATGGTCGATATCAGCTATTGAAACGGGGCTGGCAGCATAAAAATATTGAGGACATTGATACTCCCAATACAATGAACCATCTTCCGCATTTAAGGCTGTTACTTTGCCGCTATAGTCTCCAATAACCAACTCAGGTTTATCATCCTGATCAAGATTGGCAACTGCAGTTCCATGATATACAAAATTGCTCAAAGAGTGTGTCCATAATAGTTTTTGATCATGGCCTCGGTAGGCATAAACCTTATTCGAATCTTTGTTTACAGCATTCCAAGTAGCTACTACAAAATCTGGATAGCTATCTCCATCAATATCGACAATGGTAGGTGCAGTCTGTATCCAGGAATTTAAATCCACAGGAATCTCCCATGCTTTCGATCCATCTTCAATATTCAAACAGATAACATAACCTCCAAATTCCCCATGCAATAATTCCATTTTACCATCATTATCCACGTCTGCAATGGTTGGGGGAGAATCACTTCCTCGTGTTGGGCTCGACCAGATAACTTTTCCTGAGGCACCATGAAAACAAAAGGTAGTGGGATTACATGAACTTGGAACAATCACATCCAATGTATCATCTCCATTCACGTCAAAAACAATAGGTGCAACATCATTACACCCTTCCGAATTACCAGCACCTGTATTGTACTTCCAAAGCAAACTACCATCTTCAGCATTTAGCGCATAGACCATACTATCGTTTCTGTAGCATCCGAAAATCAATTCCAGTTTTCCATCATTATCAATATCTGCAGCTATACTTTGACCAAATGAGGCATCATCAATATCGAACCACCAGTTTATTTTTGGAAGTTGAGCAAAAGCAGTAATGCAGAAAAAAAATAAGCTTGATAAAAAAAACAGTTTCTTCATAATTCAATTTCTTCGTTACGAAAATTAGCTATGATTTTTCATAAAACAATGAAAATGAATCAAAAAACGGATAGCTGAAAACATCAACTACCCGTTTTTTCTCGTCTTTTCACTTAAGTGAAGGAGCAGAGGCTTTGTAGCAAACTATTCCTTCAAAAAACCATTGATTTTGTCAACACTATCTTTGGCATCTCCATAAAGCATATCTGTATTTTCTTTATAGAAAAGTGGATTTTGAACTCCTGCATATCCTGTTGCCATTGAACGCTTCATGACAATAACGTTTGTTGCTTTCCACACTTCAATCACAGGCATTCCATAAATTGGGCTGCTCTTATCATCTTGTGCTCCGGGATTTACAATATCGTTTGCTCCTATAATCATGGCTAAATCTGTTGCTGGAAGATCTTCATTGATTTCATCCATTTCCAATACTATATCATAAGGAACATTGGCTTCAGCTAATAAAACATTCATGTGTCCGGGTAATCTGCCAGCAACCGGATGAATAGCAAAACGAACTTGTTTTCCTGCTTTTCTGAGTGTTTGAACCATATCAAAAATTGGATACTGTGCTTTGGCTACAGCCATTCCATAACCAGGTACAATCACAATAGATTTAGCATCTTTCAATAAATCGGCTGTTGCTTCGTGATCGGTTGACGTTACTTCACCTTCCATTTCCTCGGCACTTCCAATTTGAACTTCACCAAATCCACCAAAAATAACGGATAAAAACGACCGATTCATTGCCTTGCACATGATGATGGACAGAATTGCTCCAGAGCTACCCACTAAGGCGCCAGTAACGATCAATAAGTCGTTGCCTAACATAAACCCTGCTGCTGCTGCTGCCCAACCTGAATAAGAGTTTAACATGGAAACAACAACAGGCATATCTGCTCCCCCAATGGCCATCACCAACATTACACCGATGAAAGAAGCAATGGCTGTCATAATAACCAAATGCATTAAACCATCATTCCCATTGGCCATAGTGAATAATACTCCTAATACGATAGAAGTCACCACTAAAATAATGTTCACTAAATGTCTTCCTTTATAAAGAAGTGGTTTGCTTCGAATTTTACCTTCCAGCTTGCCCCATGCAATGATAGAACCTGTGAAAGTAATTGCTCCAATAAAAACACCAATGAAAACTTCGATTAAATGAATGTTGCGTTCAGCACCTTCTAATAATGCTGTATGAGGATCAAGGTATGAACCAAAACCAACTAGTACAGCTGCCAGACCAACAAAACTATGTAATATGGCAACCAACTGCGGCATGGAAGTCATTTCCACTTTTCGTGCAACGATAATTCCGATAAAAGAGGCAATAGCAATTGCGATTATGATGTAAATATGTCCTTGAACCTCATCACCAAGAACAGTTGCTAAAATAGCTATGAGCATTCCTATGATGCCATAATAAACACCACGTTTTGCCGATTCCTGAGAAGATAAACCTCCCAAACTCAGTATAAACAATATACTGGCAAATAAATAGGCTGCTGTTTGAATTTGTGTAGATATCATCTTCCTTATTTTTTAAACATTTTCAACATTCTATGTGTCACAAAAAATCCGCCCACAATATTAATACTAGCTACCAAAATAGCAACAAATGCAATGATAGAAATAGGACTGGAAATATCTGTAGTGACTTGTAATAATCCGCCAATAACAATAATCCCGCTAATGGCATTTGTAACAGCCATTAATGGTGTGTGTAATGAGTGACTAACATTCCAGATAACTTGCCATCCGACAAACACGGCCAAAACAAAAACAGTAAAATGTCCCATAAAATCGGCAGGAGCAACTTTACCTAATAAAAATAAGAATAAGCCAATTACTCCTAATTGAATCACCATCCCAATTGATTTCTTTTTAGCCTTCTGTGCTGGAGTAAGTTCTGGTTTCTCTTCTACTACTTCTTCTACTTTCGCTTTTTGTGGACTAACTGGAAGTGGTTCTGGTGGCCAATTAATTTCTCCATTATAGGTTACCATTGCTCTGGAAACAACATCGTCTTCCATGTCAATTTTGAAATTCGCAGCTTTACCCATATCATCTAATAAATGACAAAGGTTGTTTCCATATAATTGTGATGCTTGATTTGGTAATTGGTCTAACACACCTAAAATGGTTACGCCATTTTTTGTTGTATAAACCTCACCGTTTTTTGTATAAGCACAATTACCACCTGTAGAGGCAGCAAGATCAACAATAACTGATCCTGGCTTCATGGCCTCAACATGATAATCTAAAATCAATTTTGGTGCTTCACGACCGGGGATTTGTGCTGTAGTTATAATAATATCTACATCAGCAGCTTGCTCTTTAAACAAAGCCATTTCTGCTTCAATAAATTCCTTGCTCATTACTTTAGAGTATCCTGAGGATGTTGAGCCATCTTCATCTATATTGACAGTTAAAAACTCTGCCCCCATTGATTCAATTTGCTCTGCCACCTCCCCTCTTGTATCAAAAGCACGAACAATTGCTCCTAACGAATTGGCAGCTCCAATAGCAGCTAAACCTGCTACACCAGCTCCAATTACTAAAACTTTTGCAGGATCAACTTTTCCTGCCGCAGTAATCTGTCCATTCAGGAAACGGCCAAAATGATTTGCGCCTTCAATGACTGCACGGTAACCAGCAATATTTGCCATGGATGAAAGAACATCCATTTTTTGCGCTCTAGAGATACGAGGAATCGCATCCATGGCTATAGCATTCACCTTTTTTGCAGCAAGTTTTTTTAATAGTGCCTCATTTTGAGCAGGCCATAAATAACTCAAGGTTACAAGTCCTTCTTTCATAAGGTCTATCTCTTGTTCTGAAGGTGCCAATACTTTTAAAGCAATATCACAATTGCCATAGATGTCAGTTGCAGAATCAACCAATATTGCTCCTGCTTCTTCAAAATCAGTATTTGAGAAATTAGCTTTTAATCCAGCATCCTTTTGGATACGAACTTCAAAGCCTTGCTTAATCAAACGCTTTACGGTTTTAGGAGTTGCGGCCACCCTTAATTCTTTAGGCTCAATCTCCATGGGAATACCAACTTTCATGAAATCAATTTAATTTGTTTTTCAATGACTTATTAAAAATCACTGCAAAAGTAAGGAATACCTTTAATAAAAAAGATTCTTAATAAAGACTAAGCTTTATCAGTATTTCTTGGAGCTTATTTTTAATTTGTCTAATTATTGCTAGTGTATATTGAAAATACATTATTATGAAAAAAATAAATTCCTTTTACCTACTCCTTATAGCTGTGATACTTACAATTAGTTCATGTTCAAAAGAGGAAGATATAGTTGACGGACCGAACAATCCTGATATTGATTCATCAAGTGCTGTTCCGGAGTTCTTCTTATCTGATAAAATGAATACTCCTGAATTTCTGCAAATTGCAAATTCAACACAAGGCATATCAATTCCACAAGATTTGGACTTTCATCCTAAAAGATCGAATGAATTATGGGTTATCAATAAGGGTACTTACAATAGTGGTGGTACGACTGTTCATATTACAAATCCAGGGCAAGTAGATCAGTCTTCTTTTAAATTAAAAGATGGAAATGCCTGGCATTTTATGGCACTTCCCACTTCTCTAGATTTTGGAGATAATGGAAACTGGGCAAGTGGAACTGGAATTTTGGATGCAAATAGACGAGGAGGGAAATTTGCAGGCCCGTCTTTATGGTCAGGTGAGTTTGACATTTATGCTAAAGTTGGAACACCTTACAAAAGTGGTGGACCCAATGGAAGTCATTTAGATATGGTACATCAGAGTCCTTATGCAATGGGTATTGCCCATGCATTCGACAATGCTTACTGGATTTTTGATGGTAATAATAGCAACATCATTTTATATGATTTTGGTCAGCCGCATGTTGCAGGAGGCAGCGATCATGATGATGTAATCCTAAAACGTTTCACAGATGTGCAGGTAGAAAAGGAATTGAAACTGTTACCTAGTCATATGGTTTTAGATAAAAATACGGGCTGGTTATACATTGCCGAAACAGCTAATTCTCGTATACTTCGATTCAATACAAAATCAGGAAGTAAAAAAGGAAGTATGAATCCCGATCCTTATGAAATTGTTGCAGAATACTCTGAATATATCAATGGGGAAACTGAAGTATTTATTGATAAAGGAATACTAAGTCCTGTAGGAATTGAAATCAGGGAGGACATACTTTTTGTAAGTGATTACGAAAATGGTGACATCATTGCCTACAAACTAACCGATGGAAGTGAAATTGGTCGGGTACAAACCAATACAAAAGGTATTTGTGGTATAAACATATCAGCTGAAGGGCAGCTTTTTTATGTAAACATGATCAGTAACGAAGTTGTACAAATTATAGCCAAATAATTTTCAGGTAAATCATCGTGTTTCCATGTGTGAAAACATGGATCAATGGCTATGATGTTTATCCGTTTTATTCTTCATATCCAATAAACTTAAGCCAGACTCTTTCAATAATCCAATCGACCATTTGATTATGACGAAAGAACTGATTATGGCAGCAATGGCATCTACAAAAATAAGATTCCATATCATGGCTGCCAATAAGCCAATAATGGCGGAAACACTTGTAATGGCATCAGCCAAAACATGAAGATAAGCTGCGCGAATGTTATGATCGGAATGCTCTTGTTTATGATGTAATAAAAAAGCGCTAAGCACATTAACACCAAGTCCTAAGATTGCCACAAGAATAGCTTCCTTATAATGTATTTCAATAGGATTGATGAATCGTTCTATTGCTTTTACAATTATAAATACTGCAAAAATCAAAAGCAATAATCCACTGGTATAGCCCGATAATGATAAGATTTTGTCTGAATCGCCTGAAAAGGATTTACTTTGCTTCGACTTCCGAACAAAAATATAAGCGATCCAACTTAATCCAATAGCAAGCACATGTGAGCCCATATGTATCCCATCAGCAAATAATGCCATTGATCCACTGATAAGTCCAAAGAATATTTCAACCACCATGGTAATGGCGGTCAACACCACCACCCAACCGATACGTCTTTCTTTCAGACTTGTATTATCCATATATCAAATATCCCTAATTTTGACAAAAAAGGAATAGAATTAAACAATTAACGATATTTACAACAGCCATGTAATTTATTGTAAACTTTCTGAGTAGCTTTTACCAAATCAGTATCATGGCCTACTCTTGCAATGGCTTTGTGTATTTGATCCAAATTCACAATATCCTCATCAAAAGTAACTTTCATTATTTTGGTTTTTTTATTCCATTCAGCTTTTTTAACCCCATGAACTGACAATGCTGCCTTTTCAATTCGATCCTCACACATAGCACAATTGCCATATACTTTGAATTCTTTAATAACTTCCTTACCCTGATTTTTGTTTAAATCATCATTCATTTTTGCAAATGAATCACCTGCATTAACTAATAAAAAAATACCAGCTAAAAAGTATACGATTATCCTCATCTTGTTATATTTAAACTATTAATGAATATTTAATTTTTTGTGCAAAATAATCTATACTCGTTTTCTTGAACACCTATCAAAAAAGTATAGTCCAAATTCCCATTTTCATGGTGAATACCTCCAAAATGCTCATCATCACTTTCATGCTCATCATCCATATGGTGAGACCAGCTATTTTGACTATTTCCCATATGCCCCATATGCCTTTCTCCTTGCTGGTGTCCGTACATATTTAAAAACTTATCTCCTGTCAAACACATTTCTAAGCGATCGCCATTTGCGTATACATCCATGATTAAGGTGGTATCGAACAAAGAGTTTTGGCAATGAAATGAAATTTGAGAATCAGAATTTTTACTAATTTCACAAACTGATTCGAATGAGTCAACTGAAGTACCATTATCATAGGTAACATAGCCTTCATAATCACCAACAACTTTGCTAATATATTGTGGTGTTAAATCTTCCTTCGTACAAGAAGTAAATAATAAAAATGGGACAACAAGAGACAAGAGTCCTATTATTTTTACTTTTTTCATATTGGTTATTTTAAGTTGGGGTTTCATTTTACTTTATTTAATTGTTAAAAAAATGATGTGATTTAATGATTATTCTATAATAAAATTTATAGACAGTTTACTTTGTTATTCTAAACATCTTCATCTTATGCATTTTTGCACTTAATTAGTTGTTTTTATCCATTTATATCAATTAACTTGAATTTTGATGTGTCTAATCTTTTGTATACTTACAACAAGGAGCTAACTTATCATAAGAAGCTATGGGGGCTGTTTCTAATTCCGTATCATAACCAGAAGCGGCAATTGCTTTATGTATTTCGATTAAGTCAACTTTATCCTTATTAAATGAAACATGAATTACTTTTTTCTTTACATCCCACACTGCTGAATTAACTCCTTTTAAAGCAAGTG
>JABINZ010000122.1 GCA_018698135.1 Bacteroidota bacterium | reverse complement strand
TTGGGCAATTGTAAACAACGGGAATGGTTTACATTTCAAATAAAGAGATTGCTTCTTGCCAATTTGGTTATGAGGGGATGATTCTTCCTGATAATAAAAAAAACAGTACTACTCATGTGCATTGATCATCCATATGGAAAACATATTCAGATATTGCCAAAAATTAAGAATAAGATGTTCTGGTAAATCGAGCTCAGGAAGCAACTGCTGATAGCATTTCAACCAGATGAGTCTGCCTTCTTCGGTAATCCGAAAGGGCTTGTGCCTGTCTATGAGCATGGGTTTGCCCCTGTTTTCATTGTAATAAGGCTGTCCACCACAAATCTGTACAAAAAAGTCAGCTGATTTTTTTTTGGCTTGGAGGAATAAGCTTTCTTCAGCAGGAAATAAATGTTTAATATCGCTTTTTGC
The DNA here is from genome assembly GCA_018698135.1 of Bacteroidota bacterium. Taxonomy (NCBI): domain Bacteria; kingdom Pseudomonadati; phylum Bacteroidota; species Bacteroidota bacterium. The sequence goes on along the minus strand of JABINZ010000122.1, from coordinate 13,271 downwards.
CAGTAAATCGTACTGATTGCTAACCAAATTTCGAAGTCCATCCTCTCCTAGCACCTTTAAAAATTCAGGATCTGGTTTTTGAACAGCTGGCCTACTGCCCATAGGCATATATGTTATTTGCAATTCCATTTTGATTCAATACTTAATAATCATTCAAAGAGAATAATAAAGTGCAAAATTATTACTAATTCGTTAATTCAGCATCCTTTAGTCGATATTATTTAAACTGAATCTAATTATGCTCTATTTGGGGTATTTGTCATTAAACCTGAATTCGCATTATTAACGGAATTGCCTTCTTTTCAATCAATAAGCTTTTTAAAGCTCTTCATCTTTGCTTTTCATTTGGTTGACCAAATCTATTGATTTCTGATTCTCGATAGCTTTTTCTTCTTTTGTTTTCGGAGATGTATTATAGATCGTATCTGCAATTTTACCACAATACACATTGATTTGTATCAACAGATTCATAATTTCCATGTGTAGCTGATGAGTTTTTACCGATTCCTCGTATGCGCCATAAACTCTGCCTAAATGTTGTGATCTGTATGCTGATTCCAGACTTTGATATTTTGTTTCCTTGGTAATGATATGATGCGCTTTTTTAGGATCAAATTCTTCTAATGCCTTTTTAACACGACTTATTTGTTTGCACATTTTGAGGTGGAAAGTTCTTAGTTCTTCTTCCCCTTCTTTAGAAAATGTTGTTGTTGACTTATGCTTTAACTCAACTAATGGAAGCATATGAGAAACAATAATATCGCTCATTGCTTTTATATCATGTGCAATGGATATCAAACCATACGATTCCTTGCTTTGTGCCAAGTTTAATCCTTCTTTTCCTAAATCAAATAAGTACTTAACAATTTTTTCCTGCAGGTAGTCAATTTTTGAATCCCTGAATACAATATCCTCAACAAAAGTTTTGTCCTTTTTATGATCTTTTTTCGAAACAAAGGGTTTAATAATATCTTTCACCATTTCGGCTAAGTTATCTAACATACGCACTGCTTCTGCTTTGCCAAGACTAATAGCAATGTAGGGTGTACTCAACATTTTTTGATCTAAATGCTTGGTAGCATGTTTTTCGATCGCAGCCTCTTCTTTGAAAGGTAACATCAACAATATCAATCTCGATAAAATACCAGTAAAAGGAATAAACACCAAACCAACTCCTATATTAAAAATTGTATGGGCATTTGCAATTTGGCGTGCTATTCCTGACCCAAAAACATTCGACATATTTACCACTAAATCAGTAAAATAAGGTATCCAAAAAACAAATAGCAAAGCCCCTCCAATATTAAAGAAACTATGTGCAATCGCAACACGCTTGGTGTCTCTTTTAGCTCCAATTGTTGCCATCCAGGCTGTAATACTGGTTCCAATATTTGCACCAAGTATTAATGGAATACCCGCTTCAAGTGTAATTAGATTTTGCTGAGCCAATACGATTACTATTCCTGTAAAAGCACTACTGCTTTGAATAAGTGCTGTTATTATTGCTCCAATAGCAATACCTATTATTGGATTTTCCAAGCCTTCAAGTGTATGAATAAATGCTGGATAAGAACGTAACGGATACATAGCATCACTCATTATCTTCATTCCAAAAAACAGGATACCGAAACCCAATACAGCATTTCCGATATTTCTGAGGTTTTCATTTTTCACGAAAGCTGAAAAAACAAATCCCAGCACAACCATTAATAAGGCATAGTTGGTCAGCTTAAAAGCTATCAACTGAGCAGTAAAAGTGGTTCCAATATTGGCTCCGATAATAACTCCCAGTGATTGAGTAAAATTGAGCAGACCTGCTTGCACAAAACTCACCAGCATAACGGTGGTAGCACTACTGGATTGAATAACCATTGTCACAAAAGCTCCTACAGCCAAAGCAACAAAACGGTTGTTAGTAAGTTTGGCTAATATTGAGCGCATACGGTTGCCAGCAGACTTTTTTAGCCCCTCACTCATTTTGTCCATACCATAAAGGAAAAGTGCCAAGCCACCCAATAGACCCACAATCACAAAAAACCATTGAACTTGATCGGTGTCGGTGTTTGCTGCAATTAGTTGTTGATTGATGAGTAGAATAAACAAAAGTAGAATAATGTAAAACCTTCGATTCATATACGCAGACTATCTAGATAATTCAGAAACTAGTAATTATATCAGACGTAAAAATACTAATATCAACTCATTTGATCTTAATAATAAAGAGTATTCCTTTATTATTTAACTTTTTTAAAATCAAAGTTGGATATTTGCAATCGTAATTTAATCGATGAGAGCAGCTACCATCAGTCAAGTAAAAAATGAATTAAAAACCTTGTCTCACAAGGATTTGATGGATAAGTGCATTCGATTAGCCAAATACAAAAAAGAAAACAAGGAGCTCCTCACCTATTTGTTATTCGAAGCTGATAACGAAAAGCTTTATATCCAAAGCATTAAGGAAGAAGTAGATCTTTTATTCGAAGATATAAATCGGGATAGTATGTATTATATCAAGAAAAGTCTTCGGAAAATTCTACGATATACAAATAAATTCATCAAATATTCAGGAATAAAACGAACCGAAGTCGAATTGCTTATTTATTATTGTCAAAAAATAAAAGAATCTGAAATTGCAATTCAACATAGTACAGCCTTGTTAAATATATATTTTAGGCAATATCAAAAAATACAAAAAGCAATTTCTTTCCTACATGAAGACCTCCAATATGATTTTGGGAAAGAGCTTGAAGCATTGAAGCTGGAGGACAACTATTATTTATAACCTGAGTTTATAGCACAAAAAAAGCTCTCCTATTTTAGGAGAGCCTATACATTAATTTAGCTTGCAACTAGAAATCCATTAAAAGAAAATGTCTGACAAACATCTTCTTATGTTTGTCAATATTCTTTTTGCATTTTACATCAACATCAACCTCTGTTTCCACCTCAATATCTACTTCGACTTCAACTTCCACATCCATGTCTACATCAGCATCTTTATGCTTTTTCTTATGAATTTTGGCCATAATGGCATCAATACTTTCTTGATGACTTGCTACAATCTGATCTAGATCAGCACAAGCAGCTTTGCATTCTTCCGTACACTCTTCTTTGCCATTACAACATGAATGATCTCCCTTTGCATGTTCTTTGTCTCCAAATTCGGCTTTCATAGTGGCGATTATCTCTTTTTCATTATCATTTAACTCTTCATCAAAAGCTTTTCTTTCCACTTTCAATTCAGCCCAAATAGCATCATGATTTTTACATTCTTTCTTTTCAGCACACTCCCTCTTATGATGTTTATCTGCATGTTCGCAATCTTTACCATGATAGCTCACATTTTCTTCAGTTTGGCAATTGCTCCAACATCCATCCACGGTATGCATAAGCAGCACAAATAAACCGAGTATGACAATAGTAGTAATAGCTGAGATTAAAATAACCTTAGTTGTCTTCATTGAATTGTTTTTAATTGATTTGAATTTGTGCAAACATCAGAATAAAAACTGTAATAATAATCGATTTTGTATTGATATATATTAATGAAAAAACCGGATAATGTTAAAATTACCCGGTTTAATCTTTCAAATATGTGTCTTAATTATTTAATAACAACAAATTTTCCATAGCTAATCCGTTTGTTCTCTTCACTTACTTCGATGAAGTAACTACCTGAAACCAACTCATTGACATCAATGACAATTATACTTTGCATGAATTGATAGCGAAGTTGAATCTGTTGTCCAAGCATATCATAACATTTGATTTGTGTATTGTCCATGATAGTTTTATCCAGTACAACATAGATTTTATCTTTAGCAGGATTGGGATAAATTAACAGTTTCTCACTATTCTTTTCAGCTATACTCGTATGAGTAATCAAAACTGTTTGGCAGTGTGGTGTTCCTGAACCCGATGAATTTGTTGCAGTTAAACAAACCTGATGAATTCCTTCAACCGTAAAATGATAAACCGGATTCTGACTGCTCGAGTTTGCCCCTGCTTCATCAAAATCCCATTGCCATGATGTAGGTGAGTTGATAGATTGATCATTAAACACAACAATAGGCATTCCTGAGCTATCAAAATCAAAAACTGCAATAGGCACTGCTTTATCAATCAGTAATGTTTTACAAACTTCATGACTTCCATTCATGTTTGTTGCAGTCAAACAAACTTTATGAATTCCATTGTAAATAAAATCATGGTTTGGGTTCTGCAAGTTTGAAGTAGCACCATCTTCATCAAAATCCCATAACCAGGAAGTAGGTGTGTTTTTTGATAGATCACTAAACGTAATTAAAGGATCAGATGTGCTGTCTATACTAAATTCTGCAATTGGTAATCTTTTTTTAGCATAAACAAAATAGCTGACTGAATCAGAACCACCACTGTTATTAACTTTTAACATCACTTCATAACTGCCGTTTTCTGCATAAGTGTGTGATGGGTTTTGACTAGTGGAAGTTGCACCATCACCAAAATTCCACTCCCACGAAATAGGACTATTGGTAGACTTATCTGTGAATTTAAATAAAGGATCCATTAATGTATCTATAGTAAATTCTGCTTTTGGAGGCACATTGTAAACCGTAACTTTTTTGCATTTGGAATTTGTTCCGGCAGGTTTAGAAACCGTTAAACATACATTATGAAGTCCATTTCGTGTAAATGTATACACAGGGTTTTGAAGTGTTGATGTAGCACCATTATCATCAAAGTTCCAAGCCCAGCTTGTTGGAATATTCCCTGATTCGTCAGTAAAGCTAACTTCGGGATCATTGCTGGCATCAAAGGAAAAATCAGCAGTTGGCGGAATATTAGCAATATTTACTGTTTTACACAATGTATCCGATCCTCCGGCATTTGTGGCGATAAGACAAACATTATGATTTCCACTTATTGTAAAAGTATGCGAGGGGTCTTGTAATGTCGAATTTGCTCCGTTGTCATCAAAATCCCAATACCATGAAGTTGGTTTTTTAGTCGATAAATCTGTAAATAAAATTTTGGGATCAAGCGGTGTATAGTAGGAAAAATCTGCAATTGGGACTATTTTCGTTACAGTTACTTTCTTGCAATATTTGTTATTACCTCCTGAATTATAAACAGTAAGACACACATTATAATCACCATTATCTGTAAATACATGTGTGGGGTTTTGCAAAGTAGATGTATTACCATCACCAAAATTCCATAACCAAGCTGTTGGTTTTTTAGTTGAGATATCAGTAAATGCAATATGTGGATCAAGTGAATCATTATAGGTGAAATTAGAAACTGGCGGTATCTTATGAATGTTAATTGATTTACACACAGAATCTATTCCTCCATTATTCTTTGCCTTATGACAAACCTGATAGGTTCCATTCTCTGTATAGGTATAGGATGCATTTGCTGTTGTAGCCGTAGCATTATTAGCCCCAAAATCCCAATACCAGGAATAAGGTCCATTCTGAGATTGATCATAAAATCTAACTTTAGGATCCAAAACTGTATCGAAACTGAAATCAGCTATAGGAGCAATATGACTAACAACCACAGTCTTACAGAAAGTATCGGCACCAACAGCGTTAGAAACTGCTAAGCAAGCCGTATAAGATCCATTTGCAGCATAGGTATGTGATGGGCTCACACTTGTAGAAGTAGCATTATCACCAAAATCCCAATTCCAACTTGTTGGATTGTTTAAAGCAAGGCTGGTAAATTGAATGATTGGATCAGAAGTGCTATCAATACTAAAATTAGAGGATGGAGGTGCATTCGTAATATAAATTGTTTTACAGATAGAATCGCTCCCACCTCCATTACTAACTTTCATACAAACATCATGTTTTCCATTCGCAATAAAAGTATAAGTAGGATTTGAAACGGCAGATGTTGCTCCATCATCATCAAAATCCCAAAGCCAGTTAACAGGATTACTTGTTGACTGATCGTAAAAACTCACTTGAGGATCAGCAGTTGTGTCCATTGTAAAATTGGCAACAGGCGGCACGTTGTACACATAAACATTTTTACAGAAGGTATCGCTTCCATATGCATTTGTAACGGCTAAACACACATTGTAGGTTCCGTTAACTGAATAGGTATGAGATGGGTTTTGGATGGAAGCCGTTGAATTATCACCAAAGGTCCAATACCATGACGTTGGATATTTCCCTGATTTATCAGTAAAGCCCATATTTGGATCTGAAGAAGTATTTACCGAGAAATCTGCTGTTGGTACTAGTGTCTCAATATTTATTCCCATCAGAAAATCTTCAGTTAAAATATCTCTGTAATTCGCCCAACCATTTGATAATACCTCAAATGTTCTACGTGAGAATGGTGGTGTATAATCTTTTCCTATATTAATTCCTGCACCCTGCATATACCAAAGCAAATAAACACCACCACTATATATTACCAAGTTGGTATCTGCTGTTGTTACTGTATTGTAAGTTGATGTTGTAACACTAGTACCTGCGATAAATACTGAATCCAGTAGTGTTCCATGACCTCCATTTGCACCATTGTCATCATATATTTTCGCATAAAATCCCATCGGAGTGCTTGCATTGGAGCTTATATAGAATTTTGAGCTTTTTATTCTACATGGATAAAAGGGTGGTTCAATGTAAATGGCTACTCCTCCATTTCCACCATTCCAGGCTAGTCCTGCATCATAGGATCCATCACTATAGTCGAGTGCCATTAATGCTTGTGTTGTATCAACAACAACTATTTCATGTTGTAAATAGTCATTTGCAGCCACTATATCACCCGTTATTCCTGATAATCGGGTATTAAAAGTATAAGTACCTGCAGCTGTAGCCGTAAATGTATTTGAAAAATTAACTGTTGTAGAATTACCCGGATTTAATGTGCCAACATTTGAGTTACTTGTTGAAATTAAAGCTGAAGAAGAATTTCTTATCGAGTCAAAAATACTAAAACCTGAGAAAGATTGATTTCCCAGATTTTTGATATTTGCTTTCAGTGATAATGGAGCTCCATTTTTACTCATAAATATACCTCCATTTTTATCATTTTCATTCCACATAATTCCACCATCAACGGCTGAATAGGTTACTGATTGGGGATAATAATACTTGATGGTTAAACTGTCAGGAGGTAAAACATCTATATAGTTTTGCAAACCAATACTTCCTGTAACATTTTCAATACCCACAGCATCATCAATTGAGGTTTTAGCACCTAAATCAGTTGATAGATAATTAATTGTAATAGAACTGTCTAATTGGCTAAGAATAATTTGGAATGTATTGCTCCCCGTATATGGAATACCAGTTGAAGCCGGTGATTGCCAAAAAGGCAATTGAATAAAACTGATAATAAAGGAGTCGGAGTTAGAATAATAATAACAAGTTGCGGGATTGCTTGTTCCTGTAAAATTAAGATCCGATAATAGCGGTGCAATCCAGTTGTTGGCTCCCGAAGTTAATGGAATGCTAGCCGGAAAAGGTGAAGCAATATTATCGGCATTAAAACTAATATATCCGTTCGAACCAATCCACACCTGTGTAACATCATACCAGTAAAAATGGAATCCCCCACTTATACTGATAGGTCCGACAATATTATCATCAGCTAATCCGGTTACCAAAGTACCTATGGTTGTTATATCAACCCAGGTAAAGGCAGGTGGATTTGATGAATGATTGTCATTTTTCCAGCTATAACCATATGTATCAGGACCACCTGAAGTCTGAGAAAAGCTAAATAATGCGCAAAAAAGCACAACAACTACAAATGTAATTTTTTTCATCACAATATTTTTAGACAAATGTTTTAGAAAAGCATATGTAAAGGTAATGAATTTTTTAATATTCTATACCCCTATTTGCTTTAAACTATGATATTGGATGAAAATTATATTCTTAATTATTAGCTACACGCGTAATAGTTGAAAACTGAGGTGGATTATTCAAATGCTTTTTTACTGCACATAAATCCATGGCTGAAATAATTGCACTTTTGTATTTCTCAGGAAAGTCGGCAGGCAATATTGCTTCCAGCTCAATACTATCGATCATACGAGTTGACTGATTAAATGAATGCTTCTGTATTATTTTAATGTTAGTAGCATCAATACCGCGGCTGTCGCAAAAGCCTTTCACATAAATTCCAGCACATGTTCCAATTGAGGCAAGAAACAGGTCAAAAGGTGCTGGAGCACTACCATCTCCTCCGGCTTTTACTGGTTGATCTGTTTTAATAATACTTCCGTTTATTTTGGCATTTACTTTTTTGTTGCCATCAAAATATACTTCTAATTCCATAATAGTTGATTTTGTTGTTTAGTTTTAAATTATATGCAATAACTGGAACAATTTAAAACATGTCAAATGATCAGATTATTCGGACAAAATTTATGCTAGTTGTCAGCCAAAAGATGTCATTTTGCAAAAAGCAAAGATGTTTTATAAGTTAAAAAGAAGCGTTTAGAGAATCTGTGATCACATTTTATGATCAATTAAAAGAATAACTTCCTTACCTGCCACCAACGGAAGTCAGATAGTCTTTAATAGCTTTACTTTTGGCAATTTGGAAAGGGGTTTTGCCATTAATATCTTCAGCGTTAATACTGGCTTTCTGGCTTAGCAGATATTTGACTACATCCAAATGATCATTTATTGCAGCATAGTGTAAGGCTGTCCAGCGTTTGTCTTTGTCAATCAGGTAAACACTACGACCATTCACTTCTACCAAATACTTCACATTCTCAACTTGTCCGCCTTCAGCAGCATAATGAAGTATCGTTTTGCCAATTAGGTCTTCTGCACCAAAGTCACCTCCAAAATTGATTAGCTTCGCTAAAACAGCTGTATTGCCACTATAACTAGCATACATGAGCGCACTGGCTCCTATATAATCTTGTGGATTCACTTTTTGCCCTGATTTTATTAATAACTCTATTACTTCCGGAGTTGTTCTATTGGAAGCTGCAGCAAGCATTAACAATGATTTGCCATCACTAAAAGCATCGTCTATTACTGCACCCTTTGTAATCATATATTGAACTAATTCATAATTGCCATCAACAGCTGCAACTAACAAAGGGGTTCTGTTTAATCGGTCACGTGAACGAAGCGATATTCCTTTATCAACCATCAATTTAGCAAAGTTAGAATAGCTTTTCTCCAAAGCTAAGATGAGGGCTGTTTCGCCTGTTCGGTTTTTGCCTTTTACATTTACTCCCTTGTTTACCAAATAAATACAAAATTCTTCGGAGCAATTGGGAATAGCATAAAAAAGAGCTGTTTGTCCCCATTTATCGACAGCAGTCAGACTTGCACCCTTTTCAATCAGCTTTCTGGCTGAAACCTCATCATGCATGTTAATAAAATGCATCAATACTGTTAGTTCATCAGAATCAATCAAATCAGCATTGATGTTCATGACCAGCATATCAGCTACAAATTGTTTGTTTCCTTTTTTTAACAGACTTACTATGATAGGTAATCCCATTCCATCAATTACATTAATATCTGCTCCTTTATCAATCATCAACCGTGCATACTCATAATCCTCATCAGAAATCAAATGACTTAATAGGGTCATATTATTAATATCTTTGGCATTAATATCCGCTTTTGAATCTATTAATAATTGCAATATATCTTCTCCATAATCAAGAGCATGAATAATGGCAGGATAGCCTCCAGCATTTATTGAATTAACATTAGCTCCATTACTGATTATCAGTGAAACTACATCTATATCCTCGCTATCAATTGCATAAAATATCACTTCATTTCCTTCTCCATCAATGGTGTTTATTTCAGCTCCCTTTTTAATAAGCAAATCGGCTAATTCATAGTTTGCATTTACACAAGCAAACATCAATGCAGTTAAACTATCTTCATCACGTAGATCTACATCAACACCTTCATTTAGCAGGGCAATCACCTTCTCTTTTTCTCCATTGTTAACTAAATCATGAAAGGATTCCTGCGAAAAAGAAATAAATGAAGATAAAATAAATACAAGGCTTAAGAGGCTGGGAATTAGATAATATGGTGTTTTGAATAAATTCATATTTAGCGGAATAAAAACAAGTTTATATATTTGCTCAATATTAAGATAATTTTTGATTTTACTATTTACAGTAATAGTGCCAATAGCCAACAATCAGTGCATAAGTATGCCCGAATATAGAAAAGCCATTACCAAAGAAGAAGTAAATACACTTCCAATCTATCGTTTCACCGGAAGAGTTCACCTGATATCCTCAGTTGAAGCCGCTGAAAAAGCAGAATCTTTCTTTACAGATGAAAAAATATACGGTTTGGATACTGAAACCAAACCTGTGTTTAAAAAGGGTGTCTTTCATCCAGTATCCTTGCTTCAAATTGCTAATGAAGAAGAAGTTTTTATTTTCAGATTAAAACGAACTGGTTTGCCTGATTACATCATCTCTTTACTAGAAAACAAAAATATTGTTAAAGCAGGTATTGATTTATTGAGAGACATCAAGGAATTAGGCGACTATGCCAGTTTCAATGCGCAAAGCATAATCGACCTTAATGCAATGGCAAAAAAACTTGGTTTCGAAAGTGTGGGAGCAAAAAAACTATCAGCCTTGCTATATGGACAACGCATTAGTAAAAGTCAGCAAACCAGTAATTGGGAAACACCAATATTAAGTAAGGAGCAAATTACGTATGCGGCAACTGATGCTATTATTTCGAGAAAAATATACGTCAAGCTAAAATCACTTCAGGATGCTGCTCATCTTCAAGGCAAATAATTCTCTATTCAGTTTATTATTTTCCAACTGATTAAGAACACAGTAGTTATGTAGTTCTTCAACATCTACTATGACTTCTTTGCACTCAATACCTTTTTTATCCATTTCCGATTTAAATTCAATGAAATTCTTATTCCAATCTTCCCAATTCTCAGTAAAGGAATCTATATCATCAACTATCTGTAACAGTTGTTTGTATTGTTCAGGTAGATAATATGGTAGGTAAGTTATTTGTTGGTTCATGCTTTTTAAGCTTGTTTAATAATTAATCCAAGATCTATGCCGAAAATTTAGTTGTTCAATTTATGGATTTCTTTTCATGTTGCATCTATTGAAAGTCAATTTCAGTAACTAAATAATAATATCATGAAAAAGATAAGAATTCAAAATTTTATGAAAGCAGGTATCTCCTTATGCCTGATCATGCTCGTTTTTGCTTTCCAGGAAAGCGAACAATCAACCATTAAGGGTAAAGTAATAGACAAACAAAGTAGCCTGGCTATTGTTGGAGCTAAAGTTTTTTTACTTAAAGATGGTAAAATAGAAGCACAAAAAGCAAGCGACAAAGAAGGAAAGTTTGTTTTTACAAACTTGGAAAAAGGAAGTTATTCCTTTAAAGTAGAAGCTAATTCCTACGCGATTTTCAAATCTAAACCATTTAGCATTGAGGGTGCAAAAACCTATTCGAAAAGCATCAGTTTACATGCAATTGTAAATCAGCAAAAAATTCCAGAGCTTGAAATAAAGGCTGAGGTAATGGATGTACAGGAAGAGTCAATTGAATTTGATTTTCATTCCAGAGGCAATGTTAATAAAAGAGTGGCTAATTCCAGTGCATTGGGATATGCAAATACAGGTGTTTATGCTGACAAGCCGTATGTTGAACACAATACAGAATCCTATGATGTGATAAATGAAAATACGTTTAAAAGTGTAACGGATGATCCCCTTTCGACATTTTCAGTTGATGTAGACCGCGCTGCTTATGCCAATGTAAGACGTTTTTTAAACAATAATACCAAACCCCATAAGGATGTTGTTAGAATTGAAGAACTCATCAATTACTTTGACTACAAATACCCACAACCTACTGATGAACACCCTTTTAGTGTTAATATGGAGTTGGCAGCTTGCCCATGGAATTCAGATCATCAACTGGCCCTTATTGGCTTGCAAGGAAAGGATGTAAGTGTTGAGAACATTCCAAATGGCAACTTTGTATTCCTGATTGATGTTTCAGGATCAATGAGTTATGCCAATAAATTACCTTTATTGAAACAAGCCTATAAAGTATTGGTTAACAATCTGCGTCCAAACGATAGAGTTGCCATTGTTGTATATGCCGGAGCAGCAGGTACAGTATTAGAATCTACTCCTGGCTCACAGAAAGATAAGATCTTAGCAGCAATTGATCGCTTACAAGCAGGTGGTTCTACAGCCGGTGGAGCAGGAATTAAACTGGCCTATAAAATCGCAAAAGAGAATTTTATTCCAAATGGTAACAACAGAGTAATTCTAGCTACTGATGGCGATTTTAACGTGGGCGCCAGCAGCAATGCTGAAATGGTTCGTTTGATAGAAGAAAAACGAGATGAAGGCGTTTTCCTAACTATTTGTGGATTTGGAATGGGTAATTACAAAGATTCCCGCATGGAAAGCATTTCCAATGCCGGAAATGGCAACTATTTCTATATCGACAATATTTTGGAAGCAAAAAAAGCATTTGGAGATGAACTTTGGGGAACACTTTATACGATAGCAAAGGATGTTAAAATTCAAATTGAGTTCAATCCTGCTAAAGTAAAAGGTTACAGACTTATTGGTTATGAAAACCGTTTATTAAACAAAGAAGATTTTAATGATGATAAAAAAGATGCAGGAGAAATTGGTAGCGGTCATGTAGTAACAGCACTTTATGAGATCATTCCTGCCGATTCTGAAGAAAAGATCAATAATGTAGATCAATTGGAATACCAAAAACAAAAAGTGGTGGATAGTAAAAACATCATGACCGTAAAACTGAGGTATAAAAAACCTGATGAAGATGTCAGCAACCTGATTGTTAAGCGGATTACTGAAAATGATATCCGATCAAAAGAAATGTCTGAGAACTTCAAATTTGCTGCTTCTATTGCTGAATTTGGGATGTTACTCAGAGATTCCGAACATAAAGGAACAGCCACCTATGCTTCTGCCCTGACATTAGCAAAGCAAGCTAAAGGAGAAGATGAGTTTGGTTACAGAACGGAATTTATCAAATTAGTTGAAATAGCTAGTCTATTGAATTAAACAATTAGAATTCAAATGCGACAGGCTTAGTTAAAGCTTCGGCTGTTGCAATATGAAAGCAATCTACTGAATTGGTAGGTTGCTTTTATTTTTGTTGAGAATTAGAAAAAGGTCATTACATTGTTGAGATTCAAAATGTAATTGACTAGTGTGTGAGATCAGGGGTTGCCAGATAAGCATTAGCTATATCGTAAAAAAGGATTGATCCACACACGAAAATTCT
>JABINZ010000121.1 GCA_018698135.1 Bacteroidota bacterium | reverse complement strand
TAGTTAAAGTATCCAGACAACCATAGTCTGAAAGTGCATATAGCACCACATTGAAACTATCTTCCCTGCTGTAGTGATGAGTAGCATTTGTATCATAACTTTTTAATGAATCTCCAAATTGCCACTCATAAGAACATGAGCCAGCTGAGATGCTGCTTGAATTAGTAAACTTGAAATAATTGTTATGATAGCACTGCTCAATATCATTTATGGAAAAATTTGCAGAAGGATAAGGAGTAATACGAATTTCACGAGATGATGTATCAGCAATCGAATCATGGTAAACTATCATTTGTATATTATATAGCCCAGTATCTGAATAATAATGTTTAGGAGCCCACGAACTAGAATAATTATTTGTTCCACTAATGCTGTCATCAAATATCCAATACAATGAATCCACTTGGGATGAATCAGAAACATAAAATTGGGTAGTATCTCCCTCACAAGTTCCAATGGCTTCAAAATCGGGTTTGAAGAAATAGGACTGGATGAAAATAGGCAATCCCCTGATACTTTGTTTTCCTCCTAAATAAAAACCACTATCAACAAAACTGCAATTAATACCAGCCAGATTGGGATAGTTAATAACTCCAAGATAATCTGAGGATTGATTTGAAGTATATATTTTACCATTTTTTGCAACCTGAAGTGCATAGACTAAACCTATTGAAGTACCAATAACCTTTTGCGAGTTAATTATTGCATTATTAGATTTTAATGATAAGTCAATCTGGTTAATTTTAGAGTTTTCGCTGGTATAATAGAGCTTAGAACCATCAGGTGAGAACTCAACTCCTGCTGGGCCAATTATATTTAAATTCATTGGATTGGAAAGGATTCCGCTACTTTGGTCAAAATCAAATATTTCTAATGAAGGTTGCAACAAAGGTTGACCATAATTAAACTTTACAGTTACTACCTTATCACTTCTTGGTGATATACGTAAATAGCCAACTTTTAGACTTTTATTTAGTCCTCCAACATATTCTCCTATACTAGAAATAACAGTCTTTTTGATTCCTGATTTAGTGATTAAAAAAGAATAGAATAAAGAAGAGTTCCATTTATGCGAAATCAACCAAACCGATTCTTTATCTGAATGCTGAACTGCCGTTAATTTACAGCATACATCACTTAACAGTACATTTCTTTTTGAGATTACTTTGCCTAATCCATTATTGTAAGATAAATCTACAATAGAATAATATAAACTGGTTGTTCCATAATAATGATCGTCAGTTGTAAAAATATAATAACGTAATTTATTTGCTGGATCAGGGACAATCAAAGACACCCATGAATATCTGTTGGGATTGGATAAATAATTGACATTTGAAATAGTATCTCCATTTTCCATAAGCTGGTGATTTTTATTCCAGACTTTATCACCATTTGTATAAAACAGAAGCTTGCCTTTTTTATCACTAATTGACGCACAAGAAATAAAGGAAGCCATTGCAGAATGAGTGTCTGCTACTGCCTGTCCATTTTGAAAATGGATCCCAGCATGATTTCCGAAATACCACCAATCTGATTCACCTTGGGCAAAAGAACTCAATGAAATAAACATCCCTAAAAGTAAGATGATTAAACTACGATATGAAGTTTTAATGGTCATATAGAGTAGAGACTAATTTGAGTTATTCAAATATACGGAAAATATATTACCTTATTTTTGTCAAACAGCCATTCAATTGCTTGTGCTTAAGCTTTTGGTAGTCTGGTGTTTGCTTAAGCAATACGAATACAGTAAAGATGAGCCATTAGTACATAGTTAAGTATGTATTTGAAATAGTGTGAGGTCTAGTTTTTTGTAATTAATCAGGGCTGGCACCAAATCAGAAATGCTTCCCTTGCCAGCTGTCTCTTTCTTCTAAAAGCTTTTCTAGTTTGCCAACAATTTGCTCATAACGAACCTTGCCCCAAGAGGTTTTGAGCAGGAATTCAACTGGAATTTCAGAGGCAATTCGCTCCACAACAATGTCCGGATTAAAAATTTCCAGAAAGCGAATTAAAAAGTCGAGGTATTCATCCAAGGTGAATTGTAAAAAATCCGCTGGTTGCTTAATGAATTGGCTTTCAATGGGCGTTCCTTTTAAAATTTGGAGCTGATGGAACTTGATGGAATCGAGAGGAAGGCTGGAAAGAACCTCTGCTTCATAAAGCATCATTTTTTCGGTTTCGCCTGGCAAACCAAATATAACATGACCACCAGTATGCAAACCTCTGGCAGCTGTTTTATTAAGCATGTTTACAGTTTGCTCGAAGCCATGTCCACGATTAACCCTCTCCAAGCTATCGTCATAAATCGATTCTATGCCAAATTCAACCGATACATAGTAATCTTTTGCAATGTTTTCCAATAAGTCCAGCACATCATCGTCCATACAATCGGGTCGGGTTCCTATGCAAAGGGCTGTCACTTCAGGAAATGATAATGCTTCCTGATAGCGCTTCTCCAAAACATCAATCGATGCATAAGTATTCGTATATGCCTGAAAATAGGCCATGAATTGCTGGGGCGTTTTATATCTTTTTTTGTAATGATTAATCCCTACAGTAAGTTGCTGCGTGATGGAGTTTTCGGTATTGCAAAATTTAGGTCTGAAGGCGTCATTTGAGCAAAAACTGCATCCTCCAAAGCCAATTTTCCCATCACGGTTGGGGCAGCTAAAGCCTGCATCTACTGCTACTTTTTGTACCCTGCTACCAAACTTCTTTTGAAGAAAATTTGAATATGCATTGAAGCGTCTTGGGTGTCCCCATTTGAAGTTATTGTCGGCCATTATTTGTTCTAATTTTTGTCAGCTTATATTGAATAAATAAATTAGCAGCGGTGTATATAAAATCCCAATAAGAATGGACGCTGATACTAAACTGGCAGCAAACTCTTTGTCTAAATCTTCAAGAGAAGCAAAGGTTAAAGTGTTAAAACCTATTGGAGCAGCTGAGCCTATAATAACTATTATTCTGTTCAAACCATCAAGATTAAAAAGGTAACTAAGTAAAATCCCTAAACCCAAACCTATTCCCATACGGATGAATATGCCTACAGCAACTAGCTTGGCTTTATGTAGTTTTGGATTAAAAAAGATGCCTAAACTCAGCATCATTAAAGGAATTGTCATATCTCCCGAAATTTTCAGAAAGCTTTTGATAGGAATTGGAAAGCTAGTATGACTGAGGTTCAAAAGCATGGCAATTAGTAAAGCCCAAAGGGGTGCCGAGCGCAAGAATTTTTTTGTCAGCGTTTTATGTTCTCCATTTGTTCCTCCATATTTTACTGCTTGGTAGTATATAAAAGTAAAAACAAGAATGCCATTTGTAAAATCAAAAAGGAGTAATCGGGCTAAACCATCCTCTCCAAAAGCCGACATGATAAATGGAATTAAAAATCCACTATTCAGTATCATCGCACCAATGATAAAGGTTCCCAGCGTGGTTTTTTTTAGCTTCAAAGCTTTGCCACTTAACAGACTAATAAAATAAGCGATAATGATAACAATAAGGGAACAAAGAGGTAAGTACATTAATTCCAAGGTCAGCGCAAGCGAAGAAATGGAGTGTAATATTAAAGCTGGAAGTGAAAAATTAAAAATCACTTTAATCAGCATATCTCCCTCTTTAAGAGATAATACCTTCAGGATTTTAAGAACATAGCCTAATAGAAAAATAAGAATAACGGGAAGTATTTTGATTAGAATTACATCCATAATACAAAGGTAGTTCTGAATTATTAAGTGAATTGAATTATTTTTACTGCTGGAAAAAATAGAAATCGAATGGAAAATACATGGATGATCATCGTTAATCCAAATGCTGGTGAAGGAAAGGGCTTGAAGGATTGGCCCTATATTCAGGAATGCTTGCAGAACAATCAAATCCAATTCGATTCTTTTTTTACCGAGTTCCCCGGACACGCCATTCAGAAAACAAGTGAATTTGTAGAAAAAGGATACCGAAAATTTGCTGTTGTTGGAGGAGATGGTAGTATGAATGAGGTTATTAATGGTGTATTCATGCAGAAAACAATTGCTACAAATGAAATTCTCATAGCAAACATTCCAGTAGGTAACGGAAACGATTGGGGCAAGACCTACAATAACCCTGTTAAAATTGCTGAATCAGTAAAACTATTAAGGGAAGGCAATCGATTTAAACAAGATATTGGTAAGCTATCCTATTTTTCGGAGGGAGTTAAAAAAGTCAGGTATTTTGCAAATATTGCCGGTTTTGGTTTTGATGCCTTGGTGGTTAGGGATGTGCAGAAAGCAAAAGATAAAGGGAAATCAGGAGCCTTGATCTACTTTTCAACCTTGCTAATGGATTTATTTAAATCTAAATATATAAGTGGAGAAGTGAAAATTGATGATACCGTTTATCGTCATAAATTTTTAAGCATTGCAGCTGGCGTTTGTAAGTACAATGGTGGAGGCATGATGATATTGCCATTTTCTGAACCCAATAATGCAAAACTGGATGTGACCATGATCCTTAACCTGAGCAAATTGGGAGTTATCAGAAATGTGCTTCGGTTATTTAGTGGAAGTTTTGTGAAGGTGAAAAAGGTTCGATTAGGCAAAGGCACAACTTTTTCATTCTCTTCGGATATTCCATTGAAAGTGGAGACCGATGGTGAGTTTTTGGGTGATACACCATCCGAAATTGAAATTCTACCGACTAGCCTGAATGTGGTTGTAAATTCCATTAACTTTGATGTAAATCCAAAACTCAAGAAATATGCACCCTCAACTATTTAGAATTCCTTGGCCAGATTTTTTGCCCGGACCTGATTATCTAACTGTTCATTCTTATGGGTTTATGATAGCATTGGGAATTATTGCTGCATATGCATATACTGCCTGGAGAGCGAATCGTGAACTGAATATAGGGCAGGACACAATTACCTCTTTGCTTATTTATCTTGTGATTGCTTCAGTGGTTGGGGGCAAAGTTTTTACCTGGTTTGAAGATCCTAAATACTATTTTTCAGATCCAGCTAATTTGTTGAAGAATTTCTCCAGTGGCTTTGTCTTTTATGGCTCCTTACTATTTGCCATACCAACCATGCTTTATTTCTTTAAGAAAAACAAAATTCCTATTCTTCAGATGCTTGACATAATAGCCATAACGGCTCCTATTGTCCATGCTTTTGGTCGTTTAGGTTGTTTTATGGCAGGTTGTTGCCATGGCGTACCTACAAATAGTTTTCTGGGAATTACTTTTTCAGATCCGATGTGTGCAGCCCATCCCCATGATGTACCCCTGCATCCTACACAATTATATAGTGTTTTCATGCTGGCTATCATTATCATCGTATTAAGCGTGATCAAATCCAGAAAGCAGTTTCACGGACAATTGTTTTTGATCTATTTAACCTTGTATGCAATTGGCAGGAGTATTATTGAAATATTCAGAGGAGATGAAGCCAGAGGTTATATTATTGATAATGTAATTTCTCATTCGCAATTCATTTCCATTTTTGTAATCGCAGGTGTTATATACTTCTATTTTCGCTTGTTGAAAAAGCAAAATATCAAAGTGCTGACCAAGGAGCGAATTCAAGAGTCCAAAAACAGTGATTAGGTAGCTTATTTATTAATAATAAACTAATTATAATTTGTTTTAATTATTTAAAAGACAATCCCTTAAGCCTTATTACTTGACTTGATTGAATATGCAATTGTGTATAAAAAGTTGATTTACTTACAATCCTGTTCTAAATGTTTGAAATAGGTAATGATGATTTCTTCTGCCTCTGGAAGCATTCTTTCATATAGTTCAGCATTATTAATTACTACCTCTACTAATTTCCATGCTTTGCATTTATCAATCTTAAATAAAGATTGAGCTATGGTAACAGCCTGTAGCATATTAATCGAATAATTATTGGGATCCTTGATTTGTGCTTTGTTGAAATAGGGTAAAGCAATTTCAGGCTGAAAATAGTCGTCCATAGCATATAAATAACCCAAGCAGAACAATTCATGTGCTGATAATCTATCCTGGTATTCGACAAAATCTTCCGAATGATATTTTATGTTCAAAAAACGAATGAATCTTTCAGCATTGTCAGTTCCAAGTATTTCAAATGACAAAGCGTTTATAATGGCTGCTTTCAGGTCTAATGATATCTTTGGAGAGAGCAGATAGTCTGCAATTTCCTGATCGAGATAACCTTTCAACTCCGCTTTCTCTACCATTTTGAAATCGAGATAAGCTTTATAAAAAGGGGTGTTTGTAATCGGTGAATCGCACAGCAAAGAAAGCGGTAGAGAACAAATTAGGAAAATCGTAATAATTCGTTTGGTCATTAGTTGATTTTGTGCAAAAATAGAATCAATTTGAAAAGTAGCGTAAAGAAATAAATTATTCTGTAAAAATTCCGTTTTTAAAATAGTACAACTGTTTTCTAACACGGTAAAAATGATCTTTATCGCAATCGCATTTTCGGTCTTTTGTGTATTTACGGATGGTTTTTAGCTTCACATCCAACTGATTGTCCTTGTTGTAATCCTTAATTTTATAAAAGAATGTTTTGGCAATTAAATCTATATTTTCGGGTGGTGCAGATTTGAAGCTAAAGCCTGTTGTATGAAATAACGTATCAACAGAGGTGTTGGTTAATGCAAGTATAAACATGTTTCGGTATAAACATCCCCCAAAATCCATTGTTGTTTCTATAACAATCTCATCCTGTTGATCTTGGTTAAAATCAAGGAATTCAAAATGGTCGACATGAGCAAAAGAGGAGGACCAAATGGTTTCAAAAGAGTCTGGCCCGGGCAATAGTATACAAATCTGGTTGGTGAAAGGAGAGATGCTTTGATAGACTTTGAGCTGGGTATGTGCTTGGGTTGAAATATGTTTTAAGTAAACATTACCAAATAATAAAGTATCATTACCAGAATCAATTGTAGATTCGATTTGAAATAAATAACTAGAATAAAATGAATTATATGATTTATTGTTAGGGAAAGAATGATTGCTTAGGCTGGTGAATGCAAGGAATATTATGGCAATCAGCTGTTTTTTAGTTGGCACAATGAGCAAGCTTAGTTTTTGAAACTTTTATGTTCATCGATTAAACTGATATTGTCTTCCCCTGGCTCATCGATTGAGGTAGTCAGTTTCAGTTCTTTCAAGCCCTTCTCCCAAAAAACCACGGGCATGGCTTCATCACCATAGCTGCCATTGGAGCTAACATAATTTTCACTAAAATCGCATAAACTAAGCATATATGGACCTTTGCCCTGATGTTGGTAAATGTTTACATCTTCTAATTTCTTGAAATATATGGTCACTTTACCGTTTAACAGACCATCTTTTTCAAATAGCTTATACTTTTTTATTTTGCAATTTGGGAAATCTTCCTGAAGTTTATTTCCTTCAATATAGTCACTTGTGAGTTCAGTATAATCCTTTTGTGTCATATCAACTTTATCTTCCATGCTCGACATGATATTGAAATAAGTAATTGTCAACTTACCACTTCCATCAGATTTCAGCTCAAAAAGGTATTCTTTTTTCTCGCAGGTTAAACAGCCTGATAAGAGAAAGAGCGTAAAGATACTTACGATTGCCGTACTAATATATTTCATCGCTTGTGTATTAATAAAGTTTAATCCATTGTTTTAAGAAGGTTACGCATTCTTAATTCTATTGAGCAAAACATCAATTTCTTGATCCAATTTTAAATCTTTCGGCCCAAAAGGATAAGGTAGTAAGTCGGATATTTTGGCAACCAGAATGCTTGATAAATCAGCATTTGCACAAATCACTTCAATATCAGTATTTGCTATCTGAGCTGATTCGTAAATCAATTGTCTGCATCTTCCGCATGGTGTTGTAATCAAACCACCTGAATCTGGTTTATATCCTCCGCAAATAGCTATGGCAGTTATTTCTGGATCAGCTGCTGAAAGAGCTTGTTGTATTGCCCCTACTTCAGCGCATACAGAAAGCCCATAAGAAGAGTTCTCCATGTTGGCTGAGGAAAAGGTGTTGCCGCTCTTGGTTAACACGCTAGCGCCTACATAAAACGATGAATAGAGGTTGTATGCTCTTGCCATGACCTTTTGCGCAGCACTTACTAATGTTTTTTGGTCTTTCGACAGATCATTAAATGTGGTGTGAATAATTCCCATTTGCAATGATTATATTCCAAAAATAGCTCTAATTATCTGTGGAGGTCGAAATATTTATTAACATCAGATTGGTTAGGATAAGGCCAGATAGTATTCCAATCGAATTGAAAACGAGATCGATTGGATTGAATGTGCGTTCTGGTATCCACAACTGATGAACTTCGTCTAATGAAGCAATAGCAGATCCGATTAGCCAAATAATACCCAAGGATACGGGCTTATAGGTGGTTGTTTTTTTCCACAGCACAAAAAGTAAAGCCAGCACAAAATATTCAAAGAAATGAATGAAATAATCACTTTGCAAAGGCCCAATAATTTTCTTATCAGGAACCGGAATATTGGGTATGGATGAAGCAATCAACAATAATATGAGCCAGCACCAAAAAAGGTACTTAAACAGCTTTTGCCTGCTGTTTATAAATTGATTTAGTGAATTGCTCTTCAATTTATTCGACAATTTTTAAATCTTTGTCCAGCCATTCAAAAAACTCACGTTGCCAAAGTACAGCACTTTGAGGTGCCAATACAAAATGAGTTTCCTCAGGGAAAAACAATAACTTGCTTTCAACACCTCTTAATTGAGCTGCATTAAATGCCTCTAAACTTTGTGTATAAGGTATACGATAATCATGCTCTCCAGTAACAATAAGAATTGGTGTATCCCATTTGTCGATAGCTAAATGTGGTGAGAATTCATAGCTCTTAGGCTTAGGATCTTCCCAATATGCTCCTTCGTAATCTTTGTTCACAAAGAAATATTCTTCAGTCGATCCATACATGCTCTCAAAATTATAGATACCACAGTGTGAGATAAATGACTTAAATCGCCCCTCATGATGACCTGCTAACCAAAATACCGAATAACCTCCGTAACTAGCGCCAAGTGCACCTAGTCTTTGGTCATCGATATATGATTCTTTTTTCAATGCATCGATAGCACTGAAATAATCCAGCATGTTTTGTCCACCATAATCCCCACTAATCTGATCATTCCATTCTTGTCCAAAAGTGGGTAAACCTCTGCGGTTTGGAGCTACAATAATATAATCGTGTGAAGCCATAATTTGGAAATTCCAGCGGTAGCTGAAAAACTGACTAACAGCACTTTGTGGTCCTCCCTGACAATAGAGCAGCGCAGGGTATTGTTTAGTTGAATCAAATCCGGGAGGGTAGATAACCCACGTAAGCATTTGTTTGCCATCGGAGGTTTCTATCCATCTTTCTTCCACTTTGCCCATTTCAATCTCATCCAGTATCCAATCGTTCACATGACTAAGCTGAGTTTCTAGTCCTTTTTGGTCAATCGCAAATATTTCTGTGGGCATCGACATGCTCATTTTTGTGCCAATAATCTGATCTCCTGCCAGTGCAAAGGATTGATAATTATGCCATCCAGTTGTAATTTGCTTGATTTCTCTCGTTGCAATCTGCATGGAATAAACCTGATAAGTGGCATTTACTCCGCTGATAAAATAGATATATTCATCGTTTTCGGAAAATACGAATTGCGATGAATTCTGGTCAAATCCTTCAGATAAATCAATGGTTTCAGTTGTCTCAAAATCATGCAATATGATTCTTTCTTTATCCGCTTCAAATCCATCTTCTTCCATGCTTTTCCAGGCAATCATGTTACCGCTATGTGAAAAAACAGGATCATGATCGTAGCCATCAAACCCTTCTTTTGTCAGGCAAGTGGTTTCATTCGATTCAATCGTATAAATATATATTTCTGAATTGGTTCGAGTTGCATATTCTTTTCCAGTCATTTTTTTACAGGCATAGGCAATTTTTTTGGAATCCGGACTCCAACTTATTTGCTCTAAACCACCCCAGGGTTTCATCGGGCAATCGTGACGTTCGCCCTCCATAAGGTCTTTTGTTGATTCGTCTCCCAGTATTCCATCGTCCATATTCGCAATAAAAATATGTGAGTATTTATAGTCGTGCCATTCGCTCCAATGCCGGTACATTAATTCATCAATAATTCGAGCTTTTGCTTCAGGTAAGTCCTCATGCTTTTCTGTGGCTGTATTATCAAGTTTGACATCTTTTGTAAACATTAAAGAATTGCCATCTGGTGAGTATTTAAAGCCTGTGATACCTCCTTCGATATTACTTCTTCTTTTTGCATCACTTCCATCGGGATTGGCTTCCCATAATTGTGCTCCATTTTCATCAGCATAAATGTACCCAATAATATTTTTTGTCGGATGCCATAAGCCATTCCAAACGCTTCCATCTGTATGCGTAATTTGTATCTCAGAACTACCATCAATTGACATCGTATAAAGACTATTTTTGCCTTTATTGGCTTTTAGGTTGTATTTCTTAACACCATATAAAATGCTCTTTTGATCAGGAGAAATTTGCATATCGCTTAAGCGACCAAAACTCCACATCATTTCTGGTGTCATTCTTCCTTGTGCATTTTCAAAAATGCTAGGATCGTTTTCATATGATATTTCATCTGCAGCTTGATTGCAACTTGATAATACCAAGGCAACAGCTAAAAATAATAAAGAATAATACTTTTTCATGTGCTTATAATTTGTCTTTTTACGGATACATTGAACGGCCATATAATCATTTCGGTTGGTATGAATATATTTCTCATGAACATTTCATATAAGCTAAATTAAGAAATGGATTATAAGGCTATGCGAAAATAGTGATTATGATCTGAAATATGTATTTGAAATTTTTGCTATTGATGTATCATTAGTTTTGATAGGCATAATCATATAAAATGCTTGAGAAACTATCATTTGATAAATGAACAAAAGCATATTTTTGAATTCCTTCGGCATAAAACATAAAAGCAAAATATTCTTGGTGAAAAATGTAACCCAAAAAGGAAGTTTTTAACTGTTGAAGTGAGTCTTTTTCGATTTGATAGGTTGAAACTCTTATTTTGGAAGCAACAGGATTCCAGTTGTATCGATCGTTAAGAATGGCGCCTTTTTTCAACGGAAAAATCTGATCGACACAGCCATCTAAAACATACACATCTCCGGATGGAACTATATACAAGCTTTTACGAATGATGGAGCTGTCTGTGCTGATTTCTGTTCTGCGTTCAAAGGTTAGTTTAACATCCTTGAACTCTATGCTTAGTGTATCGGACCTGGAGCTTAAGTCAGCATATAGTTCATGTCCGTTTGGAAAAAAATTAAAAGCAGAGTATTTATCAGCTTTGCCAACTTCCATGTCTCTTTCTTTGTTTTTGTGGGGAATGCTTTCGCAAGCATGTAGGAATATACAAAGCAATAGAATGAAAGAATATTTCATCTGTAACTTAATCATTTACTTGTTTTCCGAAAGATAACTGAATCAGATAGGCTATTTTACTTGAAACCTAATGGCGATTTTGGTTCAGCAAATTCTGACTTTACTTTCAACATTTTAAGCAATGCGATAGCTGCTTCTTCTCCTTTATTGCCAACTTTCCCCCCAGCACGATCGAGTGCTTGCTGGTCGGTGTTGGCTGTAATCACACCAAATGCTACCGGTCTGTTGTATTTTATAGCAAGTTGTCCGATAGTTAAAGCCACACTTTCAGAGATAAACTGAAAATGAGGCGTTTCACCTTGAATGATGCAACCCAGACAGGCGACAGCATCAACATGTCTATATTCAAACATCCATTGAGCCCCTAAAGGAAGTTCAAAAGATCCAGGTATCCATTTCAGTTCAATATTTTCTTTGGAAATATGGTGTTTTTCCAGTGTTTCAATACACTTTTTAAGCAGGGCTGATGTTATTTTAATATTCCATTCCGAAACGAGCAATCCGACTTTGATGTTTGCTGCTTGTTCTTTTGGCAGAAACTCAAAATCAGGAGATGGTTCACTTTTTATTTGCATGAAATACTTATAATGCTGCTTTTGCACTTGCTCTGCCAATATACTTATCAGCATTGCTTGCTTCTTTGGAATCTTTGAATTCCTTTTTAATCCGTTCGTATACCTTAATTGATTTTTCGTACTCTTCCAAATGCTCCAAAACACCACCAGCTTTCATTAAATAAATTGGAGTGGTAAATTCGTTTGCGGTAGCATCTGCTGCTTTATAATAGTATTTCAAAGCTTTGGTATACTCTTCAAGATCGGAGTAACAGTCTCCAATGGTTCCCAGTGCAATAGGTTTCAACAGCAAGCTATTGGTCTTGAATTTTTTTAAATGGACAAGGGCTTCTTCATAATCGCCTAATTTATAATAGCAAATACCAGTATAATAGCGAGCAAGGTTGCCTGATTCTGTCATTTTAAATTCATCCAGGATATCCAAAAAGCCATAAAAACTTTCAGCTGATCCATTTAGTGCTAATTCAAATGAGTCTTTACCAAATAAGTCTTCAGCCATAAACATCAAGTCCTGAGCTTGTAATTGTTGAGGCTTAATAACAAAATTTTTGTAGGCAAATGTTAATAGAATAATGACAAGAATACCTCCTAAAACGTAGGTTAGTTGCTTTTTATACTTCTCAAAAAAGTCTTCCAGTTTGGTTTTGTTTTCCAGTGTAAAAATCGGAATCTTAAAAGCCGCTGCTGTTTTTTCTGTATCTTTCTTTACCATTGGGTTATTTTATTAAAGCGCAAATTTATCGCATTTTAATCAATGAGACATTAATTATTGCTAAAAATTGATTTTGAGTAAGAATGAATGTGTTTGAATGTCAATATAATTAGCTTTTATTTCCCCAAATTACATTAGTTAATTCACCTATTTTTCGCTTGATCATAGACTTTACTGCTGTTTGATTTTTCATAAATCAATTATTGTCCTATCCTATATCCTTTTTTATACCACAGACATATTTATTGCAATTGCCATATATATTTTGCCACAGATTAACATAAATCTCACTACCTGCCTAAAAACAAATCTGTGGCAACTATTGCATATAGGTACAAGCGCAAGTTCAATTTTAGTTCCATCAGTGTCTCTCAACGAGGACAGTGATGATTGTTGCACATAATTTATACACAGTGTCCCTTGCAGGAGACACTTTGTGGACATAAAGAGATTACGAATTGCTTCTTTCTTACTCAAAACCTGTATGGATAGACGGAAAATGATTAAGAAATGTTTCTTAGAGTACAATGTTGTCCCGAGTAGGAAGTGTCCGAAAACCAAAAATAGTTATTCCTGAATCTTCAAATGCCTCTCAGATGGTAAGATGACTTACTGGTTTAGCATAACAAGACACCTCAGCAGTGCAGACTGTAAACTTATTCTAGGACAAAACAACTCACCTTGCTTTCGCTGAAGCTTCAGCAGAAGCAAAGCCCCAGCCCCTCTCTACCTTGTAAAGAGGGGAGTAGATTGTACAATGAACGAATTTTGTTTTCATATTTTTTGAAGTAGAATCTATTCCCCCTC
This sequence comes from Bacteroidota bacterium, assembly GCA_018698135.1. NCBI lineage: Bacteria > Pseudomonadati > Bacteroidota > Bacteroidota bacterium. The sequence goes on along the minus strand of JABINZ010000121.1, from coordinate 26,914 downwards.
TCTGATTTTTTTAGAGAGGGGGCTAGGGGGTGAGTTAAATTAATTCGTAAGAATATTTAAAAATTAATTTGCTCAGTCTAGAATAATTACTAGCTTTGCAATTCAAAGTGCTTTAGATATGCAGGAAAATAGCAAGTCATTCGAAGAATTAGCGGAGATAAAATCATTGATGATGAAGTCTACTCGCTTTTTATCATTAAGTGGGTTATCAGGTGTTGCAGCTGGTATTGTTGCGCTAATATGCACATACATTGCCCTCCTTATATTCAAAAATGAGAATGGTGGGACATTGTTTCAATCTTTCAGTTGTGAAGGCAGATATTTCAGTAACGATGGTTTGAAACTAATGATCGTAAATGGTTTAAGCGCATTGGCATTGGCCATTTTGTTTGGATTTTATTTTACCTGGAGGAAAGCAAGAAAAAATAGTCAGAAAGTATTTACACCTGTGGCCATAAAAATGTTCATTCATTTAGGAATACCTCTTTTTGTGGGAGGCATTTTTGTTTTTGCGTCAATTCTATACAGTGATTATTATTTAATTGCTCCTTTAACGCTTATTTTTTATGGAATGGCTTTATTAAATGGCAGCAGACATACCATTGCTGATGTACGTTATCTGGGTTTATCAGAAATACTAATCGGATTAATAGCCTTATTTTTACCGGGCTATGGCTTATTGTTTTGGGTCATAGGATTTGGCTTATTGCATATTATTTATGGAACAGCCATGCATTTCAAGTACGATAGATAGTGAAGCATGAAAAATATCATTGCAGGACTAAATAAAATGTTTAACAATCGATTACGGATTGGTATTATGGCCATATTGGTTGTGAACGACTGGGTGGAATTCAATAACCTGAAAGAACTGCTTGAAGCCACCGATGGAAATCTGGCATCTCACATTAAAGCCTTAGAACTCGAAGATTATATTGAAGTTAAGAAGCAGTTCGTGGGCAGAAAACCCAAAACTAGTTATAGAGCAACTATCATTGGTCGAACAGCCTTTGAAGATCATATTAATGGCCTGAGCTCCATCATGGAGAATGTAAAGAAGTAAATTTTTTTGAATCCAAACTTTGAAAAACAAAGTGCTTTAAAAACAGAAATTATGAAAGCAAAATTAAAACTTAGCCCAATTTTTATTGTGGGATTTTTCCTGGTTCTAATCTCTTTTAGTTTATTTATGATATTTCGACAAATGGATACCAACGATATTGAGGGATACTCTTTTATTTGCTTTATTATAGCAGCTGCTTATGGTGGCTATAGTATTGCCAACTATTTCGCCTACAAGAAGAAAGAGGGCTACAATGGAAATCATTTTGTATGGGTACTCTCTCTCTTTTCAATTTCCTGTTTTTGTCTCAATCTCGATTTTCAGATTTTTTCTGAATTGGTATTGGGTGTGTCCATTATTTTGATTCTTTTCCATCTCGCTTTGGTTGTTCATGTTTTTCGCCATAATGTTCCAAAATATCTTGTGACTTTCAATTATCTGATAGTAGGTGTTGGTGCTACCATTGTTTTATTTTATTCCTTGTTTATGGTTCCATTATGGGGAATTGGTTTTATTGGTATGATACTTTTCGGACTAACTATTCATGTTTATATTCCGTTTGTTCTGTTTCTGGTTGCATTAATCCTTTTCTTCAAAGCCAAAAGGACTTATTATGATAATATTTCTTTTAGCATTGGCGCTTCACTACCATTAATTGCTGTAGTTATTCTGATCTATTGGAATGCTCAAATAGCAGATAGCATGCATAGAAAGTCGGCAGAAATATTAACTGGTCAAACATCCAGCCTGCCTGATTGGGTAGAACTAAGCCAACGAATGCCCAATAACTATTTTACCGAACGAATTCTGAAATCAGGATTATTGTATGAAGATGAATTATTATCAAATTGGGGATGGAATTCGATAGGATCATTTGATGAAATGAAGAAAAACGATCCTGTATTAGCTGTTGCAATGCTTTTGAGACCAGATCTCAACCTGAGCGATAAAGCAAGAATTAATATTCTGAATACATCCTTCAACACAAGGCATTTATCGAGAAGAAAACTGTGGCGTGGCGATAATTTGAGTACGTCCGAAGTGTTAACCAATATCAGGCTGTACCCCGACTATCGAATTGCGTATACGGAAAAAATTATCAGTATTAAGAATAGCTCAAGTTGGCAAAGAAATCAACAAGAAGCTTTATATAGTTTTAAACTACCCGAAGGGTCAACAGCAACCTCCTTGTCGCTTTGGATCAATGGCGTAGAAGAAAAGTCGAGATTATCAACAAGAAAAAAAGCCGATAGCGCCTATACAACTATTGTAGGTGTTGAAAGACGAGATCCATCCATTTTGCATTGGCAGGAAGGAAACATTGTGACCATTGCTGTTTTTCCTTGTACGCCTGCGGAAAATAGACGATTTAAGCTTGGCTATACATCACCTATGAAATTTGAAAATGGAAAACTCTATTATGAGGCTGAGCATATTACAGGACCTCCAATTAAGGCATGTCGGGAATCGGTTCTGTTGAGAATTAAAGATGATAAGGCATTTCATCCTATTGGATTAAAGAATTTCGACTCGAAGTCAATAAATGAATACATTTATACTGGTCGTGGATGCAAACAAATAGCATTCAGCATAAAATCACCACCTTTAAGTGAGGAAAGCTTTTTATTTGACGGAGAGGCTTATAAAGTCTCACCTATTGCATATGAACTTCAAGACATAAATATACAAACAGTTTATATGGATGTTAATTCCCATTGGACAAAAAGAGAGTATGATAACATATTGAAAATGTGTGCTGATAAAAAGGTATTTATCTATGATGATAAGCTTATCACGATTGAATCCCAAGCTTCATCAGCATTATTCAGGTCAGTAGTCGAAAAGAACTATTCCTTATTTCCTTTTCATTTTATTCCTGATGCAGAATCCTCTATTGTTATCACAAAAAGTAATTATATATCTCCCAATATCGATGAATTAAAAGAATCTGAATTTGGAAAAAACTTAATAGTGTATTTGCTCAACATGACAGAGTCAATTAATGTAATAAACTTAGGCGGAGAATTGTCTCCCTACTTAGAGACTTTAAAGCAATTTGATTGTTTTAATTATATGGAAGGAAATATTGGAGACCTTAAAGAAATCATAGAGAATAATCAAATTAAAAGGATTGTAAAAACCTCAAATACAGTTTATATCCCTAAAGCAGAAATGCAGATTAGTATGGATTCCAACTTACAGCATGGCGGACAAGGTAATGAACATTTAATGAGACTGTATGCCTATAATTCAATAATTCAAAAAGCAGGTGCAGCTTATTTTGGTGATAAGGATGCGAGGATTGAGGAGTTAGTTCCAATAGCTGAAAAAGCATTTATTACCAGTCCGGTTTCCAGCTTAATAGTTTTGGAAACTGTAGCCGATTACGAAAGGTTTGGAATTGAGGAGAACAAAAACAGTTTGGGAAATGCCAGTGCTAATTCTTCAGGTGCTGTTCCTGAACCCCACGAATGGGTTTTAATTATTCTTGCACTTAGCATAGTATTATACTTTTCATACCGCAAAAAAATCCAATGGATTTTATTAAGAAAATAGTTTCAACTATCAACTATAGTCAACTTGTACCCGCACACATCTTAATTGCTTTAGTGATTTTGATGGGAGGGGCCAATGTGCTCGAGTATATGCATTTCTCTTTCGAGCTAAAGTTGGTTTTACTGTTGGCACCTTTTACCCTTTTCTTTCAAAAAAAAGGAGTAAACAGCATGCGCTTTGCTTTTTTTGCTTTTGTTTTTCTCCTTTTGTATATTATACTTAAAATACAATGCTGTTACTTTTTTGCTTTTGTATTTTTAATTCTATTCACCATCGAATCTCATTTTGGACGGCTGAACGATACAGTTTTATTCCTTGTTGTATTGCTTTCGCCACTTTCAATTTACCTATTCAAAGTATTTGGATTCCCAATCAGACTTGAACTTACCCGATTTGCAGCTTCAACACTGAGTTTGTTTTTCAATGATGTGAAATCGTTTGGCAATTTAATCATCATGGGAGAGCAGAGTTTTTCGGTCGATCCGGCTTGTATGGGTTTGAAAATGATGAATTTAGGCTTAGTTATTCAACTTTTTTATATAGCCTATTTTTCAAAACTCTTTAAAGTCCAAATCAATTTTCTATGGATAAGCCTGATCATGTGTATTGCTTTCATTGTTCTCCTTTTCTCAAATTTTTTGCGAATAGTGTTGCTTGTGATATTAGCATTTCCACCAGAAACATTTGGACATGAGCTTGTTGGCGTTATTTGCTTATTGATTTACTTTATGCTGCCCATGTTTTTTGTGAGTAAAGCAATTATGAAAAATCGAAAAGCAAAACCTGAAGAGAGCTTCCCCAAAAAAGTAAATAGTATTATTAAATATGCCGTATCCGGCATTTTGATTCTGATTTTGACATTTCTAAATATAAAACGTGATGAATTTAAAAATACTGGAACAGACCGGCCATTGGAGTATTTATCTGTGGAGGGTTATACTAAAACTTGCTATAAAACTGACATTTACAAATTCCAGAGCGAGAAAGCATTGGTATATGTTAAAGCTAGCTGTCAGTTTTATGGTGCCGACCATAATCCTTTAATCTGTTGGGAAGGTAGCGGGTATGAATTCAACAATGTAAATGTATTGAAAATAGATGATGAGGAAATCTATTATACCAAACTCACATCTCCTGAAAAGGAAGTTCTGTATACAGCTTGGTGGTTTGATAATGGATTGGACAAAAGCATTTCACAAATCGAATGGCGATTAAATATGATAAAAGGAGCAGAAGCCTATCGTTTGATTAATGTTACTACGGAAAGTTTGAAGGAATTGAAAATAGAATGCGATAGACTTTTACAAATGAACTTATTTATTGCTTGTGAAAAGAATAGAGGCTGTCTCAAAAGTCCTTCTGACTGTCATTCTCGCGCCATGCCTGACGGCAGGCAGGAATGCGGGAATCTCTAAGTTGTTGATTATGAGATTCCCATTTTCATGGGAATGACGCCACATGATAGAATTTATGACTTTTGAGACAACCTCTTTTCAGAAATAGTGGATGCAAAAATCAAAACTTAATATTATCGAAATGACAAACAAAAGATTCTCAATAAAAGATAGAATAAGAAGCTTCAAACCAGCATTTAATGGTTTGAAAATACTCATACAGGAAGAACACAATTCACGGATTCATGTGTTTGCCGCTGTATGTGTAATAATAGCAGGTTTTGTACTAAATATAACTGCTTTCGAATGGCTGGCTGTTGGTTTTGCAGTTGGGCTGGTTATTATCATCGAGATTATTAATTCAGCTTTTGAGAATATTGCTGATTTCATTTCGCCAGAAGATAATGAGGTTATCAAAAAGATTAAGGATTTGTCAGCAGCCGGAGTTTTACTATCAGCATTAATAGCAACTGGCACAGGACTCATTGTGTTTATTCCTAAAATAATTGAGTTATGTTAAAGTTTTTTGAAAGACAAAAGATGTTCAAAGAATCCCTTTTTTTAGGAGGTCTTTCAGCTATATGCCTGAGCTTATCAATTTTTAGATTTCTTTACACAGACTCAACAATGTATCTATTCTTGATATGGAACTTGTTTCTGGCATGTATTTCTTGGTTTTTAACAAGATTATTGATGGCAAAACCAAAATTGCAAAAGAGAAAACTGATCATCATTTCAGTTATAGGTGTTTGGATATTATTCTTTCCAAATGCACCCTACATCCTGACAGATTTATTTCATTTGCGGTTAAGATCTTCAATGCCAATTTGGTTCGATTTAGTTTTGGTATTATCATATGCATGGACGGGCTTGCTTTTTGGTTTTTTAAGCCTCTGGGATATTGAAAAAATAATTGGAAATGCGTTTAACAATTCAGTAAAAACATTTCTTTCAATTTGTATGCTGTTTTTAGGCAGTTTCGGTATTTATGTTGGGCGGTATCTGAGATGGAATAGCTGGGATTTATTAACTGATCCTTTTCGAATCATATATGACATTGGACATCGAGTAATTTTTCCATTTCAGCATCCTACCACTTGGGGGATGACTATGGCATTGGGTCTGTTTTTAACAATCCTTTATTTGTCGTTTAAGTATATACAGGAAAGAGATGTGAAAAGTGTTATATAAAAAAAATAGCCGAAGGTTTAAACCCTCGGCTATTCTGTCAATTTGAAAATTTCTCTACTTATGCACCTTTCTAATAAAGTCTTCCACTTCAGGAACACCACCCTGATAGACTAAATAACCATTATACGGCTCTCTTTCTGTCATATCAGAACACATAGGGGTAAGCATTATTTCTTTTACTTTTTCATAATCATCAGTTTGGCCTAATGCCCAACCCAATTTAATGTAGGCTGTTTCAGGAAGCATATTCGCTAAAGGAACAACACCTTTTGCCATCATATCTCGACCAGTATCATATACAAACATGTGAACATAACCCCAAATAGTTTGTAAGGTCATAAATACATTTACGCCCTCTTTTTGTGCTCTTTCAATAGCAGGATATAACTCTTTGTTCACGTGACCTAAACCTGTACCAACAATTACAATTCCTTTATAACCCATATCAATCATGGAATGCATGATGTCGGGCTTCATACCTGTATAGTAGTAAAGCATGGTAGCTTTATCCTCGAAGTAAGGAGCGATTTCTACACTCTTATCCTTACGCCTGTGGTTGTATATTTTTTTCAAAGGAGTAATGCTGTCACGGGTAACCATGGCAACTGGTGTGTCACCAATAGTCCTGAATGTTGAACGGTAACTGGAGTGCATTTTACGAACACGAGTACCTCTGTGTAATAATCCATATTCATCAGAGGTTGGACCAAACATGCAAACCATTACTTCAGCAATATCTGAATTTCCAGCTGTGTTCATTGCATGCATAAGATTTAATGCAGCATCAGAACTCGGACGGTCAGAAGAGCGCTGAGAACCAACTAAAATAATAGGAACAGGAGGGTTTTTAACCATAAATGATAAAGCTGCAGCCGTATGCTGCAATGTATCCGTTCCATGACCAATGACAATACCATCAATTCCATTCTCAATTTCTTTCTTGATAGCATGTGCTAAAGAAATATATTGTTGAGGTCCCATGTTTTCACTAAATACAGCAAAAACCTTTTCAGTATCTAAATTACAAATATCTGCTAATTCAGGAACGGCTCCATAAAGCTCTCCTGGTGAAAAAGCAGGAATAACTGCTCCAGTTCTATAATCTAAACGAGAAGCAATTGTACCACCTGTTCCAAATAGCTTTACATTGGGTAAACCTTCTGTAAATGGAAATTCTTTCTCTGGAATGGCGTAATTGGCTTTTTTATATCCTGTTTCAATAATACTGGTGATTGTGTGAATGTCTAATCCTACATTATATCCAGTAATAATTTTAAGCACAATATGCTCGTCATCTGTATTTTCTGCTCTGGGAAGAATGGTGCCTTCAAATTTGCCACGTGTAGTTTCAGCGGCCACCTGCGCCCAAACACGTGCTTTGAATTTCTTTAAAACTTCTAAAGCTTGTCCTTTGTATCCTTGAAATATATCTTCGCTCATTATATTCAATCATTTATTGAGAATCAACCAATTCTTTGAGTTCAGAAAAACGAATGTTTCCTCTCGCCATTTTTGCAACTTGCCCCATTATCCAATGTGCATCAACATCTTCTTTCTCAGAGTATTTGATTTCCTTGAATTTTTCTTTCAGGAATGGAATCTTTTCAATTATCTCCTCCTTTGTAACAGGCTTGAAATTGATATAGGTTAAAACAGAATCAAAATCCAATTTTGGATGCTGATAATATTCGATTAACATATTTTTAGCAATGGAAAGATCAAGATTATTGTCTTTCATGTATTTAAACAAATCGTAAAGTTTCTCGTAATTAAACTCCTGAGGACATTCAAAATTATTTTCTACGAACTTCAACTTGTGTCCAATGAAAGTGCCAATAAATGGATAGCTAATTCCTAATTCCTTATTAATTTTTTCCATTAAAGGAACTAAATTTCTTTTCAGAATAAAAGTATAGGTGTCGTATGGAACACTCCATGATTGTAATTGAGCAATACGCTCATGAATATCCATGGGTAAGTTCTTTCTAATGTTCTCAATAAACTCATCTTTTAAAGGAATAGGTGCAGTATCGGTATCAGGATACATGCGGTCAGCACCAGGGAGAACGCGTTCGAAAATTGTGCTGCCATCTATAAATGATTTCCGGGTTTCGTTTGGAACTCCTTCAAATGCCATACGACATCTTTCTTCAACTGTTTCAAGAGCTGTTGGAATGTCTTCTTCAGGTCCCCAAAACACAATCCATGCATCATCTTCCTTCACATCAAGAATGTTGTTGACCTTTTCGAAATTAGATTCCGTAATCACTTTTTCCAGCTTTTCAGAATGCAACATGTTTGGTTTTTCGATACAAGCAATAACCTTTAATCGGTCAGAAATCTCGTCAGCAAAAATCTTTGTAGGTTGTGTAAAGTGAGATAAAATACCTTTGAATTGAGGTAGTTTAATGGCAATTATTTTATTGTTATTTTTATTTGCTTGAATGAGTGGCTCGTAGCTGTATTTGAAGTCTTCAGCTGTTAATTCAATATGAGATAAATTCCACTTTGCCGTATCTTTTACCTTATTATTTAGTAGTGTCCTGATATTTAACAATGCAAATTGGCGGAAAGCTTCAATATGTGTGAGTTCGGGCATCCAATTGGTATGGGCAACCCCTTTTATCTCTACACGTGTTCCACCTTTACAGCTTACATTAACATCTGCCCGAGTTGAGCCAACGCCAGTTCTAACCTTTCCAGTGCTTCGGTTTAAAAAACGAATGTAATCGGCACCTTCTTTTACTTCATCAGGATTCATGAATTCAGGATAAGTAACTGTTTCAATCAGAGGCATGCCTAATCGATCTGTTTTGTAAATTCGCCAATGACCAATATCTGAAACTTCACGACAGGAGTCTTCCTCAATACTCAACTGAATGAGCCTGATTTTTTTATGTTTCAATTGAATTTCACCCTCTACACCTAAAATTGCAGTTCTTTGGAAACCTGTTGGGATACTTCCATCTAAATACTGTTTACGGGTAATGTGCACCTCGCCAACAATATTCAAATTGCTTAAAATGGAAATTTCGAGTGCTTTTTCCAAAGCCTCAGGGTCAATAGGAAAAGGAGGAGTGTCATCTACTTCATACGTACAGGCTGTCTCATTCTTTATCCGATAAACAATGTTTTTTCGCGTTTTGAATTCCATCAATGCAGTGCCATCGTATTCGCCCAATTCGCTTAATGTTGGACGCATATGGCGAATGACTTCTGCATCATAATCTTCACTCTGATTGTAAATTCCTGCCGGACATCGGCAGAATAGCTTTCGCTTGGTTAATAATTGCTGGTGAACTTCTAAGCCCGACATGAATCCAATTCTGTCGTAATCAGCTTGTGTAGCCTCCTTTCGGTTCACATATCCAATTGCTTTCTTGCTATCTTCATAATTCTGAACCGGATCAAAAGTTTGAGTCATTACCTTTTGTATTTGTATTGTAAATAAGCCAATTTTAAAAAAGCTCAAACCTACATGAATTTTAGTAAAGGAAATATATTAATGGGGAAAAGTATTTGCCTCAGAAAGTGCCTAAAGTTAGAAGGGCCTAGTGTATTTAATTTAAGGTTTGTCTGCTAATTTGGATTTGATCTAATTAACTACCTTTGCGGGCAATAATAATGTGTTATTTGATCAAATATGAAGATTAGGTTAGTAAAAGAGGGTGTTTTTCCCATAAAGGAGAATATAGCAGGAGAAGAGCAATTACCACAAACTGGCTACTCAGTATCTGGTACTATTCAGGGTGAAGGTAAATTGGCTGGTACGCCCAGTTTGTTTATTCGTTTAGCAGGCTGCAATTTAAGATGTAGTTGGAAAGCTTTTGATGGAAGTATCGATTTTTGTGATACACCTTATTCTTCTCATAATCTTGAAGAGTTTGAAGAGCTGGAAGTTGACGAAATCATACAGATTGTAAAGCAAAACCTACACGGAATAAAACATGTTATTATTTCAGGAGGGGAACCAACTTTGCAAAACCTGGCAGTGGTTGAGCTGGCAAAAGAACTCAAGAAGCTTTATTTACACATTACAATGGAAACAAATGGGATTTTGTTTTTCCCTTATTTAGCTCGATATATCGATTTGTTTTCAATTTCTCCAAAACTAAAATCTTCCGAACCAGACAAAGAAAAAATAGCAAAAATGTCTGTCCCAATTGAAGAAGTATTGGTTGATCATCACAGGGAAATCAGGAAAAATATTGAAAGCATTCAAAAGTATATCAACTATTGTTACACCAAAGATGATTACTACGGAGATTTTCCCAATGCCGATTTAACCAGAAGAGCGGATAAGGATTTCCAGTTGAAATTTGTCATCAGTAATCCCGAAGAGGAAGATGAAATAAGAGATGAATACTTAGCCCTTCTGAATAATTGGGAAAACAAGGATATTTTGCTCATGCCTCTAGGATCTACCCAGGATTTTTTAAAAATCACGGCAAAAATGACAGCTGAAATGGCTGTGCGAAATCGATGGCAATATTGCCCTCGAGTTCATATCGACCTTTTTGATAATAAACAATATGTGTAGTTTATCTTTTCATCTACATAATAGAATAAGTCATTTTAAAGATTCAATCATCTAAATATCAGAATAATATCTAACTTTGCGCCCTAATTTTAAGGCAATAATAAAGATATGAAACAAGCATGAGTAAAATTTTCTCACACACCTGTGTGCCGAAACACTTCGGTATGCAGGCACAAGGGAATGAATACAATGCGAGTTCCATCTGACCACTAAAAATCAAATTATAAACAGATGAAATACACACTTCCTGCCCTTTTAGACAATTCTTTTGCAAATTATTCGCAAAATATATCCCTTGGCTTTGTTGGTGAAGAATCTTTTACCTATTCAGAATTGAAAAAAGAGATTGATTCATTAATCGTAATCCTCGAAAAATTTGGAATTGAAAAGGGCAATAAAGTGGCCATTCTTAGTACAAATATGCCCAATTGGGGAATTAGCTTTTTTGCTTTGAATTATATGGGTGTAATTGCTGTGCCGATATTACCAGATTTTCACACAAAAGAAATTGAAAATATTATTATTCATGCAGAATGCAAAGCATTATTCGTGTCATCTAATTTGATTCACAAGCTGAAGGATATTAAGGCTGATAAGCTTAAAACAAGAATATTAATAGATAATTTCAATGAAATAGAAATTGGTGAAGATGTGAATGAAGTAGCCATTCGTTTCAAAAATGCAGATTATAATTCCAGTCCTAAGATGGACCATACCGTAGAAGAAAGTGATCTGGCATCTATCATCTATACAAGTGGAACAACCGGTTCGTCAAAAGGGGTTATGTTAACTCACAAGAACATTGCGTATGATGCTTATCATTGTGAGTCTGTTTATAAAGTTGAGCCTACCGATGTCATGTTATCCATTTTACCATTATCTCATTCCTATGAAAACACAATTGGATTGGTACTCCCAATTATTTGTGGAGCATCTGTAAAATATAACAAGAATCCTCCGACACCAACTGTTTTGATGGCTGCTTTAAAAGAGGTTCGTCCAACAGTTATGCTGACTGTTCCATTGATCATTGAGAAAATATACAAAGGCAAGGTTTTGCCAAATATTAATTCAAAGGCGATAACACGAACGCTCTATAAATTTGCACCTACCCGAAAACTTTTGAATAGAGTTGCAGGTAAAAAATTGTATGAAACCTTTGGCGGAAGACTTTTGTTTTTTGGTTTAGGTGGAGCAAAAGTATCTGCTCAGGTTGAGCAGTTTTTGATGGAAGCAAAATTTCCTTATGCCATTGGCTATGGATTAACAGAAACAGCTCCTATGCTTTGTGGAACTTCTCCTTTCAAGGGTGAGTTTCAGTCTACTGGTATTCCAATGACCGGAATAGAAATTAAAATCAATGATCCTGATCCTGAAACTGGTGAAGGTGAGGTTTGGGCTAAAGGACCAAATGTAATGCTTGGTTATTATAAAGAGCCGGAACTAACAAAAAAAGTTATTACTGAAGATGGTTGGTTTAAAACTGGAGACTTGGGAATTGTTTCAAAGGCGGGAGACCTTCATATTAGGGGTCGAATTAAAAATATGATTGTTGGCTCCAGTGGTGAAAATATTTATCCTGAAGAAATTGAAAGTGTAATCAATACCTATCCTTACGTATTAGAATCACTAGTTTTAGAACGTAAAGGGAAGTTGGTTGCTATGGTACATTTAAATATGGAAGAATTGGAGAAGAAATTCCATGAACTTAAAATGAAGCAGCATGAGATTGAAGCCAGGCTGGATGAAATACTAAAGGAAATTCAACTCCAGGTAAACGGAACTGTAAACAAATTTTCACAACTTCAAATTGTATTGCACCAATCATCACCATTTGAGCGTACACCTACTCAAAAAGTAAAGAGGTTTTTGTATAGCTAGATTTTGCATTTAAGTAAGGGCTTCTTTATTGACCGAATGCAATTCGGTCCTACAATATTGGTGGGTGATTTTTATTCATACCCTATAATCCTCAAAAATTCTGCTTTCACGCTTGGCTCATTGAATTTGCCATAATACTCCGCAGTAATCGTACTTGTATTTACATCCTGAATGCCTCGGCTGGCTACACACATATGCTTGGCATTAATTAATACCGCTACATCATCGGTGTCGGTAACTGATTTAATTTCACGTGCAATTTGAAGTGTTAGTCGCTCTTGTAATTGCGGTCTCTTACTAAAATAATGAACCAGTCTGTTTATTTTTGACAAGCCAATTACTTTTCCTTTTGAAAAATAAGCCACATGAGCTTTGCCCATAAAAGGAACAAAATGATGCTCACAATTGGAATGCACGGTGATATCCTTTTCAATGATCATTTTGTCGTAGGCGAATTTATTCTCAAACAAAGATATCTTTGGTTTATTATCAGGATTCAGTCCACTGAATATTTCATTAATATACATTTTGGCAACTCTCTTTGGTGTTCCCTTTAAGCTATCATCTTCCAGATCAAGACCCATAATGTCCATAATCTTGCCGAAATGATGAGAAATCAGTTGAATCTTTTCTTTATCAGAGATTTCGAATGCATCTTTTCGCAAGGGTGTTTCGCAACATTCTCTGTCATTATTCTGTGAATCTGAACACATAAGTTTGGCTTTACTATTCGTTTGCAAAGCTATTAAAATCGATTATATTTCGTGTGGGTTGCAATTATTTATCAAAAATTGAATTACAAGAACAATTGTATTATTGATATGCAAAACAAATGGTCGCTTTGATTTTGATTATTATTCAATAACAGTCATCGCAATGCGAAAGCCATTTTTCCCACTTTGAATTGAATGATGCATCCAAACTTTTGAAGATGTATGCTGATAAATAATATTATCTGCCCATGATCCTCCTTTCGTAAGTCGGTTACAATCCCAATTATCAATATAATCAAATCGAATTGCTTGATTCAATTCATGTTCGGCATTGTAGTCAAAACTAGTATCATCCCAAACCCATTCGGCAACATTGCCACTCATGTCATAAAGTCCATACTGATTTGGAGCATATGAGGCAATTCTACAAGTATATTCACATCCATCATCATCCAGATATTTTGCTGTAAAATTGTTAGGATCAATGATAAATCCAAAATTGAAACGATAGACATTTTTCTTATCCTTGTTGTCATTTTGCTGCCATTCGAAATACTTATAAAAACCTGTATTTTTATACCTGAGCTCGAACGCGGCAAATTCCCATTCGGCTTCTAATGGTAAATGGAATTTTCCTAAAACGTGTTTAAGATCAGGATGATTTTTGATTTCTTTGTCGAGCAAACTGTTTTTCCATTGACAAAAGGCAAATGCCTGATCCCAATTTACTCCTATTACTGGATACTCTCTATAGCCGGGATGATAGAAATAGAAAGTCATCATAGGAGCACAAAATCTATAGTACAATTTGTCAAAGGCTGCTGTATCAGGATAAATCAATGTGGTTTTATGGACAATACCCTTTGAAGTGTTGATTGGATAAGTGAAGCTTATATTTTCATTCAGAAAATCTAACTCATCAGGGTAATAGCTATTCCTGTAAATCAGTTTTCCAACCAAAGAGTCATGATGCCAATCAATGACCTTATCATAATTCAGCCAACCTTCTTTACTATTCAAATAATATGTAGAATCAACTCCGGATAGAATTCTTCTGGCCATTGAGTCTTTCACATAGTTAACAAACTCTGTGTATTCTTGATTAGTTACCTCATGACTGCATAAGCAGGAAAGGAGAAACGGTAACATTTCGAGGATTTTGTGGAATAATAAGATTACTGTCATTTTCATCCGTGCATATACCTTTTAAGCTACGTCCCATCTCAAAAGTACCACCCGGAATCAATATCATGTCTTTTAGCAGAGGCTGTATTTGCTTCTGGAGCTTTTTGGGGAAAGTTTTGTAGTATTCAGTTTCTTTTGCAACTTTATTCTTTGAAATATTTTGTGCAAAACTGTCAAAGACAATGAACTGTATTAGAATAAGCAATATGCAAAGAAATCTGATGATGGAGAGATTTGTATTTAGCTCTAAACCAGATATTAGCTTAATATTCATCTGTTTTCAAATACTTATTTTGTATGTATAGTGTCTCTTTTCAAAGACATAATGATGATATTTTTAGCGCATCCTAAAAGGAATATCTATTTAATAAGTACTTTTCCCCAACTACTCGATTCATCAGAAAGCAATTTAATCAAATACAATCCTTGGGTTAACCCTGAAATATCAAGCTGATGGTTATTCCCTTTTGTTAATGTTGAATGCAATACTTCTTTTCCATTAAGATTGTAAATGGAAATTTGAGCTTGCTCATGAGTAACTGTATGGACAATATGCAAAACAGAGGTTGCCGGATTGGGGTATATATTAATGGTGTTAAAGTCGTTTTCATGTATGCTGCTTGCATCTCTTCTTTTCAAAATGATTCCATTTTCACCAACCGCAAAAGCACTTGTAATACTGGGTGCATCAATTTTGTATATTTTATCAGTTATATTGGTGATTTCCTGAATCCAATTACTTCCACCGTCAGCAGTCCTTAAAATTGTTCCATTATTTCCGCCAATAAAACCAAAATTCTGTAATGGAAAACTTACAGCTCTGAAATCAATATTTTTGTAATCCTCGGGATAAATGAGTGTGTCACTCCAATTAATTCCTCCATTAATAGTACGCTTAACCATGCCTTTTCCTCCGACAACGTAGCCAACATTATAGGTGATGAAATGACTGCCTAAAATACTTTCCTGGTCAGTTTTAACCGTATCCCAAGTGTCTCCACCATCACTGGTACGCCAAACTCTTCCGTTTGTTGCAGTCAGAAATCCTTCGTTTTTAGTTGGAAAACCCACTGCTACAAAATCATCTGCAGAATAAACAGTTTTTGTTGCCCAACCAACACCATCATAATTAATGTAGCGTCCACCAGCTGTACAAATATATATGGCTTTCGCATCAGGTGATGAAATATCAATTAGGTCGACATTGGTTCCAAGATTGAGTTTAGACCAGCTTTGTCCTCCATCAATAGATTTGTATAAACCACCTTTACGTCCAACAATAAATACATTGTTTACATCAACAAAATCGCAAGCTCTTACCAATTGATCAATACTGGCTGTTGCCACATTGTTCCAATTTAGTCCTCCATCAGTTGTTTTGAGGACAAAATTGATGCTTCCATCGTTGCCAATAGCCATTCCAACGCTATCATTAACAAATTTTATATCATACAAGTTTCCACTACTAATACCAGAATTCAGTTTATCCCACACAAACTTTTGAGCATTTACTGAATAAATAAAGGATAAAGAGACCAGAAGTAATAGAACTTTTTTCATGTTTTTATGTTTTTGAATTTGAGTCGAATTTAAGAAATAAATATATATATAAGCTATTTCTCAACTTTATTCTAAGACATTTGCGACCTAAAAAATGAACAATAAAAGTGTTGACACAAGCCTAAATAATTAATAGTGAGGAAATTGCTTTTTGAAATAAAGAATTGTTATATCTTTGCATCTCGTAAAAAAATGAATTATTTATGTATTTAACAAAAGAAGCTAAGCAGGATTTATTTACCCAATATGGTAAAAATGCTGAAGATTCAGGTTCAGCTGAGAGCCAAATTGCATTGTTGACAAAGAGAATCAGTCATTTAACTGAACATTTGAAAGTGCATAGGAAAGATTTTTCAACCCAAAGAGGTTTATATGGTTTAGTTGGAAAACGGAGAAGATTACTTGATTATCTAATCGATCGGGATATTGAGAGGTATCGTAAGATAATTAAAGAATTAGGAATCAGAAAATAGATGAGGGGGGCGGTTGACAAATCGCCTTTTTTTTTATACGCCCAGTAAGAACTGGAACACGAACGACAAATAAAAAAGAAATGTTATACAAAAACGTACAGAAAATTACCATTCCATCGGGGAGTGGAGCCGAAATTACAATCGAAACAGGAAAATTAGCCAAACAAGCTGATGGAGCTGTTGTTTTAAGACAAGGAAACACCATGTTGCTAGCAACTGTGGTATCCAATAAAGAATTCAGAGAAGGAGCTGACTTCCTGCCTTTATCAGTTGATTATCAGGAAAAATATGCTGCTGCTGGTAGATTCCCGGGTGGATTCTTGAAAAGAGAAGCAAGAATTTCAAATTATGAAATATTAATATCAAGGATAGTTGATCGCGCTATGCGCCCGCTATTCCCTTCTGATTATTATGCCGAAATTCAATTATTAGTTTCATTGATTTCAGCAGATGATGATATCATGCCTGACAGTTTAGTTGGATTGGCAGCTTCAGCTGCAGTATGTATATCCGATATTCCTTTTGCAGGACCTATTTCTGAAGTCAGGGTAGCTAAAATTGATGGCAAATATGTTGTCAACCCAGGCATCAAACAAATTAAGGAAGCCACTTTAAACATCATTGTAGCTGGATCAGCTAAAGATGTAAACATGGTGGAAGGGGAAATGAAAGAAGTGAGTGAAGAGGAGTTGGCAGAAGCAATCAAAGTAGCTCATGAAGTAATCAAACAACAATGTGCAGGACAAGTAGAACTGGTTAAGTTAGCTGGAAGAGAAAAAAGAGTGTACCCTGAGCAAGAGCAAGACGAAGAACTTAAGTTGGCAGTTGAAAAGCATTTTGCCAGCAAAATTCTGGAAGTAGCACGTTCATTCAGTCCAAAAAATGAACGTAGTGATGCATTGAAAAAAATGCTAACCGAATTTATTGAAACGCTGACCGAAGAGGAACTTGAAAAAGAACATTTGGTAAAAAGATATTTTGGCGAATTAAAGAAAGAAGTCATCAGGAACTTTGTATTAGAAGACAAAGTGCGATTGGATAATCGTAAATATGATGAAATAAGAGAGATCGAATGTGAAGTTGACTATTTGCCAGCAGCACATGGATCAGCAGTATTTACACGTGGTGAAACACAATCATTAACATCTATTACATTGGGTAATAAAATGGCTGAGCAAATGGTTGATGGTGCATTATTTCAGCGTTTTGATCGCTTCATGTTACATTATAATTTCCTTCCTTTTTCAACTGGTGAAGTAAAACCACAAAGAGGTCCTGCCAGAAGAGAAATTGGTCATGGAAACCTTGCACAACGTGCATTGGAAGGTATTATTCCTGATACCATGGTAAATCCATACACCATTCGTGTAGTATCTGATATATTGGAGTCAAATGGTTCGTCTTCTATGGCAACAGTTTGTGCCGGATCTTTAGCATTAATGGATGCAGGTATAAAAATAAAGAAACCAGTTTCAGGAATAGCTATGGGTTTAATCATTGATGATAAAGGTCGTTATGCTATTTTATCAGATATTTTGGGAGATGAAGATCATTTAGGTGATATGGATTTCAAAGTAACTGGAACAGAAGATGGAATTACTGCTTGTCAAATGGATATTAAAGTGGATGGTTTATCCTATGAAATATTAGCAGAAGCTTTGGCCCAGGCAAAAGCTGGTCGTTTACATATTCTAGAGGAAATGAAAAAAGCGATCACAGAGCCCCGTGCTGATTATAAACCACATGTCCCTAGAATCGAAAAACTGATTGTAGATAATGAGTTTATTGGAGCTATTATTGGCCCAGGTGGTAAAGTTATTCAGAAAATTCAGAAAGAAACTGGAGCTATCTTATCCATAGAAGAAGATGAGACAGGAAGAGGTATTGTTGAAATTACTTCAACTGATAAAGAAAGCATGGAGAAAGCAGTGGCCTGGATTAAGAATATTGCAACCAAGCCTGAAGTTGGTACTATTTATAATGCCAAGGTAAAATCAATTGTTGATTTTGGTGCTTTCTTAGAATACATCCACGGTAAAGAAGGATTGCTACATATTTCTGAATACTCATGGGAAAGACAAAATACGTTGGCCGATGTGCTGAAAGTTGGAGATATGCTTGACGTTAAACTGGTCGATTTTGACAAGCGTTCTGGTAAGTCAAGACTTTCTCGCAAAGTATTACTCCCAAAGCCTGAGTTTAAAAAACCAGAATCAGACAAAAAAGAGTAGTTCTTATGGAATTCAAACTAGCTCCATCTATATTATCCGCGGACTTTGGTAATCTTGAAAGAGACATTACCATGTTAAACAATAGTGAAGCCGATTGGATTCATGTGGATGTTATGGATGGCGTTTTTGTTCCCAATATATCCTTTGGTTTTCCGGTGATGAAAATGCTGGAAAAGACTGCAAGGAAAGAATTGGATGTGCATGTTATGATAACAAATCCGGATCAATATATTGAAGAATTTGCTGCACATGCAACATCAACTTTAACGATTCATTACGAAGCCTGCACACATTTGCACAGGACTTTAAGTGAAATTAAGAAAAATGGAATGAAGGCTGGAGTAGCGTTAAACCCGCATACTCCAGTTTCTGTTCTTGAAGATAGTTTGTATTTGGCTGATATGGTTTTGATTATGTCGGTAAATCCTGGTTTTGGTGGACAAAAATTTATTGAAAATACCTATTCGAAAATCGAACGACTAAAAAACCTGATTATTCAAAAGAATGCAAACACTTTAATTGAAGTGGATGGTGGGGTTAATTTGGATAATGCACGAAAGTTAATTGACAGTGGGGCAGATGCTTTAGTTGCAGGAAATGCAGTTTTCGCGACAACCAACCCTACTGATACAATACATAAATTCAAATCTATTTAGGAATCAAATTTGTTTGCGCAAAATGAGCATAGATTCAAGCAAACATTCTGAACTCAAAATCCTTCATTTGTCCTCTCAAATGACATGGAGGGGTGGTGAGCAACAAATTGCTTATCTGATTTCCGAATTAGTCAAAAAAAAATGCCAGCAATGGGTGTTGTGTGCCAAAGGCAATGCAATGTCGGATTATTGTAAAAAAAATCAGATCCCTTCTTTTGTATATCAAAAAGGCATTAAAAACTTCTTTAGAAATCAAAAAATAATCAGGCAAATTTGTGATGAACAAGAAATAGATGTGGTTCATGCACACGATTCCAAATCACATACGCTTGCATTCATCAATACTTTATTTGGAAAACTGAGAAGTGCCATTGTGGTTAGCCGCAGGGTCGATTTCGCCATCCATTCTTCTATCTTGTCAAAATGGAAGTATAACAATAAGTTTATCAAAAAATACATTTGTGTTTCAAATGCTATTAAAGAAATATTAGCAGAAGGAGTGAAGGACAAATCAAAGCTTGCAGTTGTTCATTCCGGAATTGATTTAGATCGTTTTTCGACTGAATACACAAAAGGTTTATTGAGAAAGGAATTGCAGATTTCTTCGGATGAATTAATAATTGGTAATGTAGCAGCCTTGGCTGATCATAAAGATTATTATACTTTTATCGATACAGTAAAATTGCTTAAAGCAAAAGGTTTAAAAGCAAAGTACTTGGTAGTTGGCGATGGTCCATTAAAAAACGATATTCAGAAATATGCTGTTTTGAAATCTTTGCAAGAAGATATTATTTTCACTGGCTTTCGAGCTGACATTCCCATTGTTCTTGCTGATTTTGATATTTTTCTCTTTACTTCTAAAACAGAAGGACTGGGCACCAGTGTTTTAGATGCCATGGCCAGTGCTGTGCCTATTGTTAGTACCAATGCTGGTGGTATTCCTGAAATAATTCAGCACGAAATAAATGGTTTGTTGTGTAATGTGGGCGATTCTGAATGTTTAGCCGAATCAGTCTTACGACTTGTAAATGACATTATTTTAAGAGATACGCTTGTACAAAATGCTAGAGAAAGAGTAAAGGCCTTTTCAACTTTCAGCACTGCTCTACAAACATGGAATATCTATTGTGACTTTTCTTCTCCACAGTCTTAATGTTTTTTAACAGAATATATAAATATATACATTTCAATAAGTGTGAAATTTGATATATATTTTTACCTTCGTAAACTAGTTTTTTTCTTAATTAAATAAACATATCATGAATTCAGCCGCGGCAAAAAAAGTTCTTGAAGAATTAAAGAATTACGGTCTTAAAGGCATTAGCGAGATATATTATAACCTCTCGTATGATGAATTATTTGCGCATGAAACTAATCCTGAGTTGGAAGGATTTGAAAAAGGATTTGTAACCGCCTCTGGAGCCGTTTCGGTTGATACAGGTATTTTTACTGGAAGATCACCAAAAGACAAATACATTGTAGTTGATGACGATACCAAGGAAAATGTGTGGTGGGCCGATCCGAAAAGAAAAGGATCCGATAATAAACCCATAAATAAAAAAGTATGGAATGAACTATTGGAAACAAGTATCGACCAGCTCAATGAGAAAAAAGTTTATGTAACGGATGCTTATTGTGGTGCAAATGAGAATACACGCATAAAAATTCGTGTAATTACTGAGGTGGCATGGATGTCTCATTTTGTAAAGAATATGTTTATTCGTCCTACAGATGAAGAGTTGAAAGATTTTGAGCCTGACTTTGTTATGCTTAATGCCTGTAAAACGGTAAATCCTAAATGGGAGAGTCATAATTTGAATTCTGATGTATATGTTGCCTTCAATATTTCAGAAAAAATGGCTGTTGTGGGTGGAACATGGTATGGTGGAGAAATCAAAAAGGGATTTTTCTCTATCATGAATTACTTCCTTCCATTAAGAGGAATGGCAGCCATGCATTGCTCTGCCAATATGGGAAAAAATGGCGATACAGCTATTTTCTTTGGATTATCAGGAACTGGGAAAACAACACTTTCTGCAGATCCAGATCGCTTTTTAATTGGCGATGATGAGCATGGTTGGGACGATGAAGGGATTTTTAATTTCGAGGGAGGTTGTTATGCAAAATGTATCAATTTGAGCTCCGAGAAAGAACCCGATATTTACAACGCTATTCGCAAAGATGCCTTACTTGAAAATGTAAGTTACAATGAGAAAAGTGGTGAAATATTCTTTGATGATTCATCTAAAACAGAAAATACAAGAGTCTCCTATCCACTCTATCATATTGATAATATTGTTAAGCCTGTTTCAAAAGGAACACATCCGAAAAAGATTATTTTCCTGACAGCAGATGCATTTGGCGTATTTCCTCCAGTAGCAAAACTTACTAACGATCAGGCAATGTATTACTTCCTGTCGGGATATACTGCCAAATTAGCCGGAACAGAAAGAGGTGTAAAAGAACCGATGCCAACTTTTTCATCAGCCTTTGGTGCAGCATTTCTACTGCTTCACCCAACTGTTTACGCCCGTGAATTGGCCAAGAAAATGCAAGAGCATGGCGCAACAGCTTATATGGTAAATACGGGATGGATTGGTGGTGCTTATGGCACTGGAAAAAGAATCGATTTGCCGAGCACAAGGAATATTATCAAAGCTATTTTAGATGGCACCTTAGATGATGCTGAATATTATGAGCTTCCTACTTTCGGACTTCAAATCCCTCGCGAAGTGCCAGGAGTTGATTCCAATATTCTAAACCCAAGAAAAGCATGGAAATATGAATCAGCCTATGCAAAGCAAGCTCAATTATTAGCTGAGAAATTCATTGATAATTTCCAAAACTTTACCGATACTGAAGAAGGAAAAAGATTGATTGCTGCTGGTCCGAAAGATCAGTACATGAAGCAGTATTATGAGTATTATGAGAGTAAAATTAAAACGCTTGAGTCTGATCATAAAGCTGAAATGGGTCGTTTACGTGATCAGATTTATATTCTGCAGGAGTCTTATCATGATTATATTTCTTTCAACTCAATTAACTCTGAATACAAAACACGTCCATTAAATCGCTATTTGCCAGTTGTGAATTTTGCAAACGCAGATAATGAAGAACTGACAATGAACATCAATTATGCAGTTAAGGATATAATTGAAGCTGCAGGATTTGATTTTTATTATTCAGAAAACGAGAACTTTAAATTGAATAAATTTATTGCGGCCTCTAAAGACAGGATCGACTTAAGACAAGAGCATGAGCTGATTGATAAAATTGGAGAAATATTTAAGGATCCAAGCAATTTGGGCAATTCTGTTTTAGAAAAGGCAATCAAGGCTTATTTAAAGTTAACCCAGGATATTGATAAAATGTCAATTAAAATTGGTTCTCTCTTAATTGTCAGAAAAGTAAATGACAAAGGAGAAAGAAGTTGTGAAATTCGCAAGCTGACTATTGCTTCGTTAATTTATATTGACAAACATCCGGGTATTATGAAAGATCCAAATCGATTGTTTAAAGAGCTTAACGCATTTTTATAATCTTTATTGAACGATGCAAAAGCCTTTCTTTGATTAATCCGAGAAAGGCTTTTCTTTTGTCAAGAATAATCAGATTTCGCAAGACATTATAGCGATATGCTTGCTATATTTGCAGCACGCTTTTTAAGCGGATTATTGAGTTTAAATGATAAAAATTAGTAAAAACATAAATCTTGTATTATGAGTAATGTGAAGTACGTATACACCTTTGGTGCTGGGAAAGCAGAAGGTAGGGCAGACATGAAAAACCTTCTAGGTGGGAAAGGTGCAAACCTTGCTGAAATGAATTTAATTGGTGTTCCTGTTCCTGCAGGTTTTACAATAACAACTGAAGTTTGTACTGATTACAATTTACGAGGAAAAGATGCTGTTGTAGCAACTATTAAAGATCAAGTTGAAGCAGCTGTTAAAGATACTGAACTTGCAATGAATGCAAAATTTGATGCAAAAGATGGTTCTTTCCCATTATTGGTATCAGTTCGTTCAGGTGCTCGTGCTTCAATGCCAGGTATGATGAATACGGTTCTTAACCTTGGAATGAATGATGATACAGTAGGAATTATTGCTGATAAATCTGGCAATCCAAAATTTGCATATGATTCTTACCGAAGATTTATCCATATGTATGGTGATGTTGTTATGGGTGTTGAGGCAGAAGAAGGACAACACAATCCTTTTGAAGTTGTTTTAGACAAAATGAAAGAGGCTAAAGGTTATAAGGTTGATACTGAACTAACTGTAGATGACCTGAAAGATTTAGTAGAACAATATAAAGCTGTTGTAAGAAAACATGCTGGTGTTGATTTTCCAACAAATCCTTGGGATCAGCTTTGGGGATCTGTATGTGCTGTATTCGATTCATGGAATACAGAAAGAGCTATTCTTTATCGTAGAATGGAAAACATTCCATCAGAATGGGGAACAGCGGTTAATGTACAGGCCATGGTTTATGGCAATATGGGTGAAACTTCAGCTACGGGTGTTTGTTTCTCTCGTGATGCTGCCACTGGTGAAGATATTTTCAATGGAGAATATTTGATCAATGCGCAAGGAGAAGATGTTGTTGCTGGTGTTCGTACGCCACTTGAAATTACTTTAGAAGGCTCAAAAAGATGGGCTCAACGTAATGGTACTTCAGAAGAAGTTCGTGTGCGTGACTTTGCTTCACTCGAAGAAGCAATGCCAGAGTTATATGCTCAATTGAATGAAACTCAGCAAAAACTCGAAGATCATTATCATGACATGCAAGATATGGAGTTTACCATCCAAAATAGCAAACTTTGGATGTTGCAAACTCGAAATGGAAAGCGTACTGGTGCTGCTATGGTAAAAATGGCTGTTGATATGCTAGCTGAAGGTATGATTGATGAGAGGACTGCTCTTTTGCGTCAAGATGCTAACAAACTAGATGAATTATTACACCCTGTTTTTGACCAAGTAGCTATTGATAAAGCAACTGTATTAAGTAAAGGTTTACCTGCTTCGCCAGGTGCTGCAACAGGTATGTGTGTTTTCTCTGCTCAACGGGCTGAAGAAATGGTTGCTGAAGGTAAAAAAGTAATCTTAGTACGTAGAGAAACATCTCCAGAAGACTTAGCGGGTATGTATGCTGCTGAAGGTATTTTAACTGAACGTGGTGGTATGACATCTCACGCAGCTGTTGTTGCTCGTGGAATGGGCAAATGTTGTGTTTCTTCTGCTGCGGGTATTACAGTTTCTCATACATCATTAAAAATTGGTAATAGAGAATATAAAGAAGGTGATTTCATTTCATTGAATGGATCAACTGGAGAACTATATGATGGTAAAGTGGATACTATTACTCCTCAATTAGATGGAGATTTTGGTAAGTTAATGGACTTAGCTGAGAAAAACACAAGAATGTATGTGCGCACCAATGCTGATACTCCTGCCGATGCAATAACAGCTCGTGAATTCGGAGCAAAAGGAATTGGTCTTACACGTACAGAACATATGTTCTTCGAAGGCGACCGTATCTGGGCTATCCGTGAAATGATTTTAGCTGAAGATTTAGATGGTAGAGTGAAAGCTCTCAAGAAATTACTTCCTATACAACGCGAAGATTTCTATGGTATATTAAAAGCTATGGACGGTTATGGTGTTACTATTCGTTTATTAGATCCACCTTTACATGAGTTTACTCCTAACGATGATGCTTCTCAAAAAGAAATGGCTGAGAAATTAAATGTTGATGTAAATATTGTAAAAGAAAAAGTTGAATCATTGCACGAATTCAATCCTATGTTAGGCCATAGAGGTTGTCGTTTAGGAAATACATATCCTGAGATAACAGAAATGCAAGCAAGAGCAATTATTGAAGCTGCATGTGATTTGAAGAAAGAAGGTTTTGATCCTAAGCCAGAAATTATGGTTCCTTTAATTGGAACATACCAGGAATTCGAAATGCAAGAAGATATTATTCGTAGAGTTGCTGCAGAAGTACAAACTGAAAAAGGTATTAAAGTTGACTTCTTGGTAGGAACAATGATTGAAATTCCTCGCGCTGCTTTAACTGCAAACGAAATTGCAAGACGTGCTGAATTCTTCTCATTTGGAACGAATGATTTAACTCAAATGGCATTTGGATATTCTCGTGATGATGCGGGTAAATTCTTACCTATCTACATTGAGAAAGGTATCTTGAAACAAGATCCTTTCCAGGCACTTGATCAAACAGGTGTTGGCCAATTAGTTGAAATGGCATGTGAAAAAGGAAAAGCAACAAGACCTGATATCAAATTAGGAATATGTGGTGAGCACGGTGGAGAACCTTCATCTGTCGAATTTTGTCACAGAACAGGTTTAGACTATGTTTCCTGTTCACCATTTAGAGTGCCAATTGCACGCTTAGCGGCAGCACAAGCGAATATTCGATAATACATCTGATAATCCAATACCTCACAAGTTTCTATTACATTGATATGGTAAACTTGTGAGGTTTTTTTTGATGAGGTTTCGACCAGACCTATCTGGTTGAGTAAAACCTGATAGGTCGAAAGGAAAAATATCCAGCAAAAAGTTTGTTGATTATATTCAGGTATTCAACCTAACAGGAGCAAGGCCACCAGTTAGTTATGGGTAACATTAGTCGTAGGCCGACTTTAAGTCGCACTACGACTGGTCCTGAAAAAATTAGTCCTATCTGTTTCCTGTTCACCTTTTAGAGTACCTATCGCTAGATTAGCAGCAGCACAAGCGAATATTCGATAATACATCTGATAATCCAATACCTCACAAGTTTCTATTACATTGATATAGTAAACTTGTGAGGTTTTTTTTGGTGAGGTTTCGACCAGACCTATCTGGTTGAATAAAACCTGATATGTCGAAAAGAGAAAGTATTCAGTTTAAAGTTTGTTGATTATATTCAGATGCTCAACCTAACAGGAGCAAGGCCACTTGTTAGGTTATGGCTGACTTTAAGTCGCACTACGACTGATCCTGAAAAGAATTAGTCCTGTCTGGTTGAGTAAAACCTGATAGGTCGAAAGGAAAAATATCCAGCAAAAAGTTGGTTGATTATATTCAGGTATTCAACCTAACAGGAGCAAGGCCACCTGTTAGGTTATGGCTGACTTTAAGTCGCACTACGACAGGTCCTGAAAAGAATTAGTCCTATCTGGTTGAACAAAACCTGATAGGTCGAAAGGGGAAAATATCCAGTCAAAAGTTTGATGTTTATATTCAGTTGCTCAACCTAACAGGAGCAAGGCCACCTATTAGGTTTATGTTAATGAGATTTTGTTTTTGACATAAATCCCAGATCATCAGATAGAACTTGATTCAGGATGTTGCTATTTATCATATTCTGTCATATCATATTTTTTGTTTATAGTATAATTTCAACTTCTTCAAGCACTAATTTTTCTGGCTTTCTAATTGCTATCATGGACGTCTAAATAATTATTAAT